>RFPC01000049.1 GCA_009926305.1 bacterium | reverse complement strand
AGATGATGGTTCAGATTGCAAGGGGAAGCGACTTAGTAAAATGCCGTGGATGTGGCAGGATTTTATATTTACAGGAAGAAGAGGGAGAACGGTCTGCCGGCTAATTTTTGAGTACGAGAAGTCAGCAAGGCTCTCCCAGCCGCTATTTCGCTAAACAAGCGACCCCTCTGGAGTTCTCGTTCCTGGTCATGGTACAATCGTGAAAGAGTTTGTCGAAGCGACGGGCGTGTAGCTGCCTGTATCGACCTGGTAAGGTTATGGTACAGGAGGAAAGTCGGGACTCCGAAGGGCAGGTTGGCCGTTAACGGCGGCCTTGAGTAATCAAGGGAAAGTGCCACAGAGAACAGACCGCCGTGGCGAGTTTCTATGAAGGGGCTTGTCAGGGTAAGGGTGAAACGGTGAGGTAAGAGCTCACCAGCAGATAGGGTAACCTATCTGGCTTGGTAAACCCCAGCTGGAGCAAGGCCGAGTAGGGAAGTTTCGTTATCTCTCTTTACCTTCGGGTAAGGGGATTTGCGACATCGTAGCCCGCGATGAGTCTTCCGGGTAGAGCTGCAAGAGTGAACCAGCAATGGTTCGCCTAGATGAATGGCTACAGAAAACAGAATCCCGCTTATAGCCCATCCTTCGACAGGCTCTTTTCTTTATGTCCTCCGACAGGCTCTTTTGTTCATGTCCTCCGACAGGCTCTTTTCTTCATGACAGCTTTCTCGCGTGCTGGGTGTGAATGCACTTTTAGAGCGAGTCGTCTATCATCTCAGAACTCTCATCGTTCTTACAGGCATAATACAGACAGACCGACCCCACTATTCCGCTCAGTAGCGAGCCGATAAGAATTGCGAGCTTCGCTTCTTCTAAGGCAAAATCATTTCCCTTAAAAGCGAGCGTGGAAATAAATAGAGACATGGTAAATCCAAGTCCACCAAGACAGCTCATCCCATAAATCATAAGCCAATTGACCCGATCTGGTAGTTTTGCCAGCCCAAATTTTACCATGAAATAGGTGAAGGAGAATATTCCGACCTGCTTCCCCACGAAGAGACCAAAAATAATACCGAGACCAAGTGGTGTAGTAAGACCAGAAATGCTGGCCATATCGATGTGTACTCCAGCATTAGCGAGAGCAAACAATGGCATTACCCCAAAAGAAATCCATGGATGTAACCGGTTCTCCATGCGTTGTAGCGGGGGAGATGCTGCCTTGTATGCTTCCTCGAGCATAAACATTGAGCGAAGTTGATGTTTGTCCAAGAATGGCGAGCGTTGCGAGGCTCGGAAATCCTTAAACTCCTGCTCAAAGACCTCCATGTGTGGTTTGATTGCTATTAAAAAAGCCTTTGTATTGAGCTTGCGTCTTGCGGGAATTGCAAAGGCAGCGAGAACTCCTGCTACCGATGGATGAACGCCAGAGAGGAGAAACGAAAGCCACACTCCACCGACTCCAACGATGAGATAGAGGAGGGACTCTCGTACGCCGATGATATTGAAAAATATAAGTATTCCGAGGAAGCCAAACCCACTAATAATCTTGAACAGTTCAAGTCCTTCCGTGTAGAAGAGCGCGATTACGAGAACTGCTCCAATGTCGTCGGCAATAGCAAGGGCTGCTAGAAAAATCTTGAGGGCGGTTGGGACTCGGGAACCAAAAAGGCTCAATATTCCGAGGGCAAACGCGATATCCGTTGCCATCGGTATTCCCCAGCCTCTCTGATATGGAGAGTCTAAGTTGAACAAGACATAAAAAAGCGCTGGTACAACCATTCCACCGATTGCAGCACCTACAGGGAGGATCGCCTTCGATACGGTGGAAAGTTCGCCAGCAATAATTTCACGTTTAATCTCCAAGCCCACTACAAAAAAGAAAAATGCCATGAGGAGGTCATTAATCCAGTGTTGCAGTGAATATTTAAGAGAGTAATCCCCAATAGTGATACCGAAATACGTGTGCCATATCTTCTCATAAGAATCAGCCCAACCTGAGTTCGCCCAGACCAGCGCAGTAATAGTCGCTATCATCAGCAATATTCCAGCGAGCGCTGGATTGTGAAGAAATGGAGATAGCCTTTCCCAGAAGTCGTCAATGTATTCAGAACGTTCAGCTGGCAGTTCGTATTCTTCGAGAAAGTGTGCGCTGCCACGAATGACAACTCGGTCTCCTGATATATTTTTGTCGTTATCTGCCATGGCCCCTTTACGAGAGAAGTGTCTATTTTGAATTATGAGAGCTTCGTGAGGCTCCCCTCCAAAAAGCCTACTACGATCAACGTCATGCCGTAAGTTCTCTTTCTCCTCGGGATTTTGCTTGACGAGAGAGCATCAGACAAGAGTCCCATCCCATTGATTGCAGAGCTGGCATACTGACTCAAATGAAGACCTCCTAAGGGTATAGAGACAAAAAAGGCGGGGCAGGATGTGTCGTATGTCCGTCATAGAGCTGGCTTACCCGAGAAGGCGGCAACCTGCGATATCTATAGGGGTTGTTTGAAGCACGTTATGGTAGTTAATTATCAGGGACATATAAGTTTTTGAGAGAAACCGTTGGTGTTGCTGCATGTCAGATGAAACGCGAGCTCTGAAAATTTTGTGGGTAGCCCCACAAGTGGTTAATGATAAGCGGGAAGCGTCTTTGCCTTCCTCCTCTGCCTTGCTGATCCAAGAGCTTGTTAAGCTAGGTGTGGCCATAGATCTGGTGACCTTCATCACGAAGGGAAGCCCAGAAATCTCTCCAGCATCCATCTCTCACCTTGGGATTAAAAATATCTTGAATTTCTCTCGGGGACGTTTGCCCCGGACCTTGTTCTCCCGCGCATGCCTTTGTATCGGGCAAGCGCTTATGATCCCGAAGGTGCCAGTTGAATATCTTCCCTATTTCAACAAAAGAATCATGAATTCTTTTGAGGCTCTCTTTGACGGCAGAATCCGCAAGCTTCGCGAGCTGAAAGTGACTGGAGAGTACGCAGAGGTCATCCCTGACTGGGATCTGATTCTTTACGATGGCCTTGAGGGGAGTTGTCATCTTTTCGATGGAAAACGAATGACCTTATCGCCAAATGTTCCGCCAGTTTTCTATCGAGCAGAATCCGTCCAGGCGCAACGATGGAGGGTCGCGGCGCGCCATAGCTCAGGGACGCTTTACGCGAACTACTATGCGACGCAGGCGGAGCTGGTCAAGGAGTTTGAATTAGCATTGTTAAGGAAAACGATCGGAGTTTTATCGGGGTCTCAGAGAGCTGCTTCTCAATTTCGAGAGTCGTTGCCTCGGATACGGCAAACGGTGGTACCACCAGCCATTACGTTTCCTGAAGACACTCCGCCTCGTAACCCGATTCCTGGTCGTTTTCTGTGTATTGAGAGTTTTCGGGGGCAAATTGATAGTGATGCTCTCACCTGGCTTCTGGCCGAAGTTTGGCCTGAGGTTGTAGAGCGGTCTCCCGATAGTGAGCTCGTCTTAGTTGCAAATCCTAGCGTTAAGAAAATCGCCTCACGAGTAAAGAGTCTTTCTCGAGTGACGTTTTGTCACCAAGAAGCATTGCAAGAGGGAGAGTTTCTCAGGTGTGAAGCACTGATTCTTCCTAGCAGAGAGTATTCTTCCGTTGAACAGCAAATATTCCAAGCTGCTGCATTTGGTTGTCCCATCATGAGCACCCCGGAAGCGATGGATGGTTCGGAACTCAAAGCAGGGGAGCACTATGAACAGCTTGATAGCCTAAATAGTTGGATTAGTCGGCTCGCTCAACAGGAGACACCAGAGGTTGAGCGGATAGGAAGGAATCTGTTTAATGCTCTATCAGAGCGCCATAAGCCAGAATCTGCGGCGCAGAAACTTGTTGATGGAGTTTTATCGTGTTTAGAGTTGGAGAAAGGGGAGCAATCTCGAGGCGTTGGTTAACACAAACTCATGAAGTCGTGCGGCCGATCACGCTAGGGTTCGAACGGCAATGTTTTTTATCCCTGGGTCCTGGTCGTGTCTGAGATCTAAGAGAGCCCGAGCTATATTTGTCCTCGTCTCTGGAAACTCAATAGCCTCTTTGCGGTGTAATGCAATCGAGAGCGCTTCAGTCATGTAATACCGTACGTGGTCATTCTCTTCATAAGGTGCGATCTCACTTAATCGATTCATGGTTTCGATTGAGAGTAGAGGGGTGTCCAAGAGGTCACGAAGAATGATAGAAGCAGCAAGCCGAACCCCAGCATTTTTGTCGACAAGTGATTCTTCCAGATACGAAATTACAAGTTTCTGGGTCTTCGGTCTCGCGAGATATTTAATCTGATCGGTAAGCTGTCCTATGAGTGGATTGTTATCGAAGCTGCCCATTTTCGCCTCGGATTTCAGTTGAATCATGGACGAGACGACTTGCTCGAAGTTTGCTCCAAGTTCAACGAAGAGCTCACTGGCCTTTGCTTTTATAGAGTTTGCCGATTTATCCGTATCCCTCGTTGTGAGTGTTTCATGAGAGTCGTTATTCAGGATGAGTCGAGCAGCGCGAAAGTTAACGGTCGTTGACGGATGTTGATTCAGGAAATATTCGGCAACTTGATTTCCCACGGAAAATGCTTTTGATACAAGCTGAAGCGCTCTCAGCGCTTCAGCTTCCTGGCTGATCGTTGTACTGAACTGTAGCGAGTAGAGCATCTGCCTCTGAAGGGGCTGTTCAGAGTTTTTTAAGAGAGCCTCTGCGCCTCGTTGATTTGCATCTGCAAGCTGCGTATTTCCCAGGCTTTCCCAAGCATTCATACTGAAGGTAAAGAGCTGAAACTTTTCTAACGGAGCAGCTGGAATGGAGTCTTCCGATGGGGTCAGACTTTGGTGAGATACCGACATATTTCAATTTCTGTTCATTCTTCCGTTCTTGTTATGAGGCGTCGGAGGGTAGCATCTTCTTTACTTAAGTAAAGTCCTTCAAGAAAAAAATTTTTCTGTAATCCTCGAAAAAGGGGAGAAGAAATGGGGGAGTTTGGGCCATCTGATTGCTTTAACAGTGGAAAATCTGCTGGTGGGGGATTTTTCTTTCCGGTTACTCGACCACTAATTTTTTGTCGCGAGTATCTTGCTCGGTGTTTATCTGGACATTCTGTAAGAGATTTCTGGTCGCTGCAGGAATCCAACTCTTCCCTGTCAATTCGTTTTCCATTTCTTCTCTGAGACGGAGTTCGGCAATCAAAGAAACGAGATCCTCCTCAAGGTCGATGTCGTACAGATAGGGAAGGGTGTACAGGGGCAAACTCTTGTAGGCCTCTCTTAAGGATAATACCTCCAGTGAATGAGAGAGAATCTCACGAAAGTCTCGAACTTCAGATTTTGGGGGTAGCCCGAGGAGATAGAATCCACCCTGAGGAGCAGGGCCAATGACGAGATTCCCTGATAGGGTAGCTTCGATTGCTTCCAAGAGAATATCTGGACTAAGGAGAGGACAATCAGAGCCGATAACGATTAGAGCTCCGAGTTTCTTATCTCGTTCAGCTCTTAGCGCATGAGTTAACTTGTCTGCAAATGAAGCCCCCACTTGTACGCAATGATCAGCGTCAGGCAAGAGATCGATGAGAGAATCTAACTCTGGTTCGCTGTTGACATCCCAACTACAGGTCACAGTTGCCTGTTGCATAATTTCTTTCAGCACCGTTACGCTATCGAAGACAAAGGCGTAGTGAAGTTGGTTTATGAAGTAATCGGGTAAAGTTTTTCGCAGTCGAGATTTTGCCGACTCATCTTTTGGTGAACGAGAGAACAGAATAACTGTGGGGGAGGAGGGGTTTAAGGGCATGTGTCTCTATCGAAATGTTACGCTCTCGTTGCAAGAGTCAAAGAATCTTCCCGAGAAGAAACGCAATCAATGTAAGAATTGCTATCCCGAGACCGATCAATGCGCCGTAAGCAACCGTAAAAATGAAAAATCCCCGAAGCGCTTGGCGCTGATTGCAGATCTCAGTTTTCTTCATTGTTGTTCTTCCTTAACTCGCTGAGCTTTTGAGCTTTATGATAGCACTTTTCACTCAATGAGGTCAGGGAAGAAATGCGTTTGTGCATCATTTGATACAGCTGCATTATTTGGTACGTCCAGAGCGCTTCCTTGTTGACCATACCTGCTTTTTGTGAGGTTTAACCTGAGGAGGCTCTTGAGTGGCGTATGTCCTGGGGAAAATAGGCCGAAGGTTCTTCCAGAGGATAAGGGCAAGATGGCAGTCAGTTCATTGCCACGTCGAAAGAGTTCTTCAAGGCCCACGAGGCTCTCTTTTTCTGATAACGAGTGAATGAGCGGACCATCGCTCCCGACATACAATGATTTTTTATCCAAGGCTTGTGGACCAGCCGTAAAAGAGGGTTCCTCTGAAGCGATTTCATAATGGAGGCCCATGAGAGAGTAATTGCTCTTTAATATCCTGGTTAGTGACGGGCGCAGTGTTAATGGGAGAAACACCTTGTTCGAGAGTGCCGATTTTCGTTTGTAGTGTTGCCTTTCTGAATGGAGGGATGGCGCTTGGGAAACTCGACGTAATACACCCCCTGCCTCCGCATTCGAATGATTCGGTACTCCAAAAATGGAAAGGACACACGCTCTATTTTCTTCTTGGATACGATGAAAATTACACGTTCCTACAGGGAGGCACTCAAGAAGAGAGAGATGTGAACGAGAGGTATATTTTAGCTGTTCTTTGTTGATAAAGGTGAAGAAGGAGAGTGGGTTCGATAATTGCGAGTGAGTCGAGCATGCAAGCTTTGATGTGAGCAGGTGAAAAAAATGCTGACTCAATCTGCCTCGTCCCCGTGAGTTCGAGAGAAGATTCTCATCGAACAAACCGTCCATCATGATGCAGTCCCAGTTCACCCCATAAGCAAGGATTTCAAAGGTGTCTGGAATATGCCAGAGGGGGCGCAGTAAGATAGCAGCGAACAACTCTCCCTCCATCTGCACTGTCAGGAGCATTGCCTTACCTGAGATTTGGCGCTTGAGCATTTGCGTGAGATTGCCCGAGCGTTTACTGGACGATCGAATACCCCAATCACTCTGATTTTTATCAGACTCTCTCTGTATGCTTGGCAAGGAAAGCCTGAAGAGGCTAAATGGGTCTTTCATGAAAAGCCCGACGATTTTTTCTAGCTCTGGAAGATTATCAGGATTAGCAGCGCTAATACGGAACATTGATATCTGTTCGGGATGAGATTGAGATTCTCGTGGTGACGAAGTATGGTCCGCAGGAAAGTGGTTGTGCCCTTTACGAATGAGTGGTCCCGTTCTCATAGTCCCCCGACTAAAACGCGATGCGTCAAATAAGAAGAAACATAGTTTTCCTTATTTGAGCACTCGCATAGTTCTCTGTTTTCGAATACAGTGTTGAGCCCCATACCTTTATTGTTGGAAGTATACGGAGAGAGGTGCTGCTCGCCAAGAAAAGTATCTCTCGAGCAGAATAGGCATTCTTTATGAAATTAGAAGGCTACTTGCGTGGGCTCTCTCCATCTCAGGTGAGAGAGGTTGAACGGCTCTTTAGGCGTTCTGTGGAGCCCACAGAGATAGTTTCTCTCCAGTTAGGACGAGAGATAGATCAGGTTGCTCGTTCTCTAGGACGGATGATAGGGGTTGTCGTCTCTCGTGAAGGAAGGATTGAGAAGGTTATTGTGGGAACTCGCGAGATTCTCTACCTGCCGGATCTTGGTCGTTATCGCCTTGGTAAGGGACGTCTGAGGAGGCTTAGATTGATCTTTTCTTCTCTTTCAAAGGGAAGCAGTCCCGCGCAGATTCCTACTGACATTTACACCGACTTGGAGAAGCTCAGACTCGATGCCGTTGTGAGTGTACGAGAGAATGGAACAGACCTTTCCGTTACCTACGCGCATCTTATTGGAGGTTTGCGAGTAGAGGAAGACCCCTACCACACAGAAGAACGCTTCCGATATCGAGAGGGTGAGGAGTCTTTTCTTGAACTGATGGAATCAGTCGAAGATCAGCTCGATGCCGTTCCAAGTCATCACACTGAAGAAAATCGAGCTCTTCTGATTGGAGTGTATCCGAAGAATAAAATGGATTGGGAAGAGTCCCTTTTAGAACTTAAAGAGCTAGCTCGAACCGCTGGAGTTAATATTGTCGATTCTGTGGTTCAGCGACGCACACCAGATCCAAGAACGTTGGTAGGACGGGGAAAGATTGAAGAGATTGTTCTTCGCGCACTTCGGCTTGAAGCTGACCTGTTAATTTTCGATGGGGAGCTCAAGCCCTTTCAGTGGCGTGTAATTACGAATTCAACAGAGCTTAAAGTGCTAGATCGGAGCATGCTCATTCTCGATATATTCTCGCAGCGAGCCAGTAGTAGTGACGGAAGATTGCAGGTCGAGCTTGCGCAACTAAAGTATAACTTGCCAAGACTTGTTGAAAAAGACGCTGGCTTATCACGCTTAACAGGTGGAATTGGGGGACGCGGACCTGGAGAGACAAAGCTTGAAATTTCCCGGCGAAGGGCCCGCGATCGAATTCGGGATTTGGAGAAGCGTATTGATAAATTGCAAAGCCAGAGAGAGCTTCGTCGCCAAAAAAGGAAAGGGGTGCCCCTCCCATTAATAGCGATTGTTGGGTATACCAATGCGGGTAAATCTACTCTATTTAATGCAATTACGAATAGTTCGGAATTAGCAGAAAACAAGCTCTTTGCTACCCTCGAGCCATCGCAGCGTCGGTATGTATTGCCGCCAACTGAAGAAGAGTCCTTGTTGGGCGCCTACGGCTCCCCCGTAATTTTTACTGACACGGTAGGATTCATTCGTTCGCTCCCAGAGGAATTGCGTAATGCCTTTCGAGCGACACTCGAAGAGCTCTATGAGGCGCATTTACTTCTTCATGTTGTTGATGGCTCTTCTCCCTATGCCGAAGAGCAGATAAAAGCGGTAGAAAAGGTGCTCACGGAGATGGAGCTCTCAGATGTTCCTCGACTCCTTGTTCGGAATAAATGCGATGTTGTGTCGAGTGGACAAGGTGTGCTGCTGGGTGAAGATGCGGGTGCTATTTCCATATCAGCGCGTACAGGAAAGGGGCTAGATTCATTGATAACAGCAATACGTGGCGAGCTCAGCAGCATTGTTCCTACAACGCACGACTATGGGGCTTCCGCGCGCTGGAATGATTAAAAGATGTCTAGTATTTGGCCCGACTCATGAGAGCAATTTTACTGATAGCCGAGCTGGCAAGGTTTCGTTCGATAATTTCATGACCAAGTGCATTTGGATGGCACGCATCACTTGTTACATGGAGCACGGGATGACGTCCAAGAAGCGGACCGTAGTCTCTTTGGATCGTTTCTAATTGTGGATGCTGTACTCTACCAGCCTGTATCTCTGGTATTGATTGTCGTAGAAGAACTTGGGCAGGAATGTACATAGCTCCTTGTTTCTCAGCTACCTTACGCATAGCCTTCTGGTATGAGGGCGGCGTACACGCAGCGACAAAGAAAATAGCACTCGCTCCTGCTTGAGCGCTTCTTCGGTGAAAGTACCTCAGATTTTCACGATACTCTTTGATTGAAACTGCAGGTCCTTTTTCTCCCGGTAATGACACTGAACCTTCTGAGTTCTCAGACAGTGTGCTGAGGAAAGTTGATATTGCCTGTATGAGCCGTGAGTTTCGCAATAACATTGAACGAACTCGCTGAAGGGCGCCCTGTTTTTGAAAAAAGCTCACTGCTTTTCGATGAGGTAGCGTAGCAAGCCTGGCGTCGTTTGCTCCGAATCCAAAAATAGCTATATCTGGAGATAGCTGGTCAATATACGTATCGAAGATTAGCTTGCCAAACTCGGACGAGTCCCCTGGCATTGCAAAGTTGATGAGCTCAAAGTCGTGTTGCGGATAATGTTTCCGGATCTCCGCTAAAAGGCGAGCGAGGTAGGTTTCATCGTCACTCACGCCCCAACCAAAGGTACTAGAATCTCCAAAAGCAACGATTCGGATACTATCAGCTTGTTTTTTGAGTGAAAAATCGTCCCCACGAAAGCCGTGGTTATTACTTTTGACCGTAAATCGAGGCTTTGCTCCTTCCTTCCACGAGAACGTATCCACGAATGAGAAGGTTTGAGAGGGAACGAGGTGAACCCTGAATCCATTGCCGCTCTGAAAATTCGCCATCCATTCGATTTCTTGTTTGGAAAACGTCTTTGGTTTTGTAGTGCCAGGCACCATCCAGGAAGGCATCTCTAACTGTACTGAGTTCTTGTTCTCGTATTGGAAAGCGCCGGCAAAGAGCAGCAGACGGAATACTCCCTCGCAAAGAAGTAAGAGGAACATCGGAAAGATTATTGAGAGAAGGACGAATACCTTCCATGTAATCGGTGCTTTGTCTTCGGCTGCCTGAGTCATATTGGTGTTCTTTTCACCTCATTTCCTTCATGAACTCAATTCGTAGCGATTTGAACGCCCCTCAATTTTCATGAGTGTAAGAGTGTTCCTTTTTTTTAGGGAAAGAGGCAAGCAAGCGAAGGAAAAATTTGAGCCTCAAGTAGAGAGAGCCCGTTATGAGAGGTAATAGAAAAGCCAATAGGGGGCATCTCGCTCTTCTTCGCTTACTCTTTTGGAATCATTCGTGTTAAGTTTGTTGCTCCCTTTTTGGTAACTAGAATGTCATCCTCGATGCGCATTCCAAAAGCCGGAACTTTCTTTGTGCCCTGTTGTAAATAAATTCCTGGCTCGACGGTTACAATCATGCCGGGTAAAAGCTTCGCATCTCCCGTAGAACGGAGCGCACCAACATCATGTACGGCAAGTCCTAACGAGTGGCCGAGGGAGTGCGGGAAAAACTTTCTTATAGCCCTGGCTTTTCTGAGTTTTGGTAGAGACCCTTTCAGCAATCCGATATCAAGCAGTCCCTTCAAGAGGAGTTCCTCTGTTTCATCCTGAAGATCCTTCCAGACACGCCCGGGACGAATTCGGGAAACCATCTGTTGCTGTGTCTCAGTGAGTAATTGAAGCGCTTCTCGATGCGGGGTCGGCGGGAGTTTGTCGCCAATGGAAAATACTCTGGTAACGTCGGATGCATACCCATCGGCGATGGCTCCAAAATCTATGGTGAGGTACTCTCCATCTCTTAACGTTCTTGAGCTTGGTGAGTGGTGCAAAACAGCGGCATTGGGGCCAGAGGCGACAATTGATGGGAAACTTTCTGCTGAGTTTTGACGTTCGATTGCATGGCGTAGGGATAGAGCGATTGACTCTTCGGAAGCCCCCGGCTTTATCAGTGAGCGAACGGCTTTTAGCCCCTCCCATGCGGTTTGTACCGCACTCTTCGTTCTTGAGATTTCGAAAGCGCTTTTTTGCAATCGAAGTGGTTCGAGAATGGTATCCAGATGCGCGAGCACAATTGGAGCGCTCTTTCGATGGTGTGAGGGGGTGGCGAGGAGTTCTCGGGCCATGGAATATCCATCCTGACCCATTTCATTGGGATAAAAGAGCCAGTCAACTTGAGAATGAAGAGCTTTTCTTACTTCACTGAGGGTTGATTGACTGAATACAAGTCTAGCGCCAGTTCTCCTTGCGATTCGTTCAGGAGCTTCACCTTTTCCATCCCAAAGAATCTTTTCTTTTGAAATTTCAGGAGTGATCAAAAGAGACTTTCTCTCATCACTAAAAACGATCAAGCTAGAGTCAGTAATTTGAGAGCACGTTAAATAGAAAAAGTTTTCCTCTTGACTGAATGAATAGACAAGGTCGCGAGATCGCTGCTTCGGAATCCCACTTGAAACAATAAGCGCAGAATTTTTGTGATGCTTGCGCATGGCGCGCTGAACACGGCGTATTCTCGCTCGAACTTCTTTCGATATAACGGATTCATTTGTCATAGTTATGCGCCCAAGACAGTGTGGTCCACATAGTACTGTTTTTCGTAATCGGTGACTACTTGTTTGTTTTGTGTGCGATGAGAAACTCGGACTGACAACGCGCCTCTTTATGGTGAGATTCGAGAGTGAGAGAGTTGCGGCTTACTCCTATACAGGAGCTCTCAGGCATGCCACGATAGACCCATGAGCCGTCGATTCGAAATGCAATATGAGATTCACCCAGAGATGCTGGAAGCACAGTATCAACATCTCCATCACGCTGATGTCTTGCGAGTTTTAGAGCAAGCTCGAGTCCAGTTTTTGGCAGATCTCGGACTGCCTCAGGAGGAATTATTAGAAAAAGACTGCTTTCTCGTATTAGCGAAGTCTGAAATTCAGTTCTTCAGAGAAATTAAGGCAGGTTCCCTGAGATGTAGGGTGAAGCTCCTCGCATTTCAGGGAGAGAGCGGGTTCTCTGTAGAACAGGAGATATTTAAGTTCCCGAAAAGATTAGCAGTTCGAGCATCCTTTGAGCTCGTCGCCATGTCTGGGGCTACTCGGCGGCGCAGACCCCTACCGGAAGAGTTGCGTACTTTGCTCAATGGAATTGAAGATTAGGGCAATTGAAGATGCGGCACATTTTTCGGGTAACCGAGGGCTGCTCTTGACTGGGATGCCTGAGTGCCTTACTCTGCAACGCTCTGGATTCTATGGGTTTCTCGGAAAAGTTGAGCTTTGAAGAGAAGGCGTGCGGATGAAAATTTAGGCTGGCTGACAGGGTGTTGAGACTCTTCGGCAGGACTGGAACGGCCTCATGAGAATGGTAGAGCCAGAAGAGAGTTTACGAGTTAAAAGTTTGTTCGGGAGCTTCATAATGAAAGCAGAGATACATCCAGAGTATAGCGATACCACTGTTGAGTGCGGTGGATGTGGTAATGAGTTTGTTATTGGCTCTGTGGCTGAAAAGATCAACATCGGCGTGTGTTCAAACTGTCATCCGTTTTATACCGGAAAAGCCCGAGTGCTCGACAGCGAAGGACGTGTGGATCAGTTCCAGCGTAAATTTGGAAACTTCTTGAAAAAGCGCGAAGAGCAGAAAGCAAAGAATAATCAGTAAAAGTGGTCGTAACTACTGGTGCGTGCGCTGAAGTCTTTTAGAGTTCCTAGCATTCTGGGTAAGGAGTCGGTAGTCCGTACGCCGCGATATTATGGCGTTCTGCCTAGCGGTTGTAGGTCAGCAGCGATTCCAGTTCTTGTTCTCCGCTTCTCCCTGCTTTTTGCATCATTCGTTCTCGTTCTTGGATGTAATTCTCTAAAGGATACTTCTCTGGCTCCTGGCAGTTATGCTCCGCACCTTGAGCTCAATACGCTTGATGGCGAGGCTGTTACTCTAGAAAAATTTAGGGGCAAGATAGTGGTACTGAATTTTCTTGCTTCTTGGTGTAAGCCGTGCGAAGACGAAATGCCATCACTATTACAGCTGCAGAGTAAATTAGGAGACCGGGTTCAGGTCGTGGCTATCGGGGTGGAGGATGACGACTCGGCCCTTCGTAAATTCAGGGACCGCAATCTTGTGACATTCCCTTTCCTTCATGACCGTAGCGGAAGGTCAAAGCAGCGCTACAGACTCGCCGGTTATCCTGAAACATTCGTGCTGGATAGGGAGGGGAAGATTATGCTCGTCCCTGACTTCGATTCTGATGGTTCATTCGCGCTGAAGTTCGTCGGTCCGCGTCAGTGGGACTCTCCGCAGATGCTCCAATTTTTTTCCAAGCTGTAAGGGCGGTTCGCCACATCCTTAGGGCGGTTCGCCACATCCTTAGGGCGGTTCGCCACATCCTTAGGGCGGTTCGCCACACCGTTAGGAACACGTTAGGGTAAGCGAACCGTCTTCGCTTGAGAGTGAAATTCCAGCAATTCCATTATCTCCAAGAGTCGCGGATCCACTGACTGACTCTACTCGAAGAGATGCCGCAGAGCCGTTAAGAGTTGTTGTAAGCGTACCAGTCATTGTCGGAGTGGTATCCGAGCTTTCCGTATCAACGGTCGCTGTTAGCGATGCGGATACCGTATTGCTAGAGGCAATAGCACTCGCGTTGTCAAATGATAACTGTAAGCTGCTATTTCCTATTTGCGTGATATCGACAGAGTTCTTCACAAAATCAGAGTTTTCAGAGCTGACAAAAGAAACCGTACAGTCGAGCCGACCGTTTAGAAAGGATGCAAAAACCGCACTTTCTACCACTGTTGTGTAGGAATCTCCGTGTGGAGTGAGAACCTTAACTATAACCGCATAGTTAAAAGGAAGAGTGGCAATATCAGGTCCGATATCAACACCAACTGCTCCTGGGAGCCTGTCCGACCTGTACTGAGAAGAAAAAAGCCTTCTGTTGATGTAGAAATCAAATTGCATCGGATACTTCTGATACTCATCGTTTCGCTGGTAGGCATCTACGAGAAGTCGAGTGTTGGTTGAGCCAGGTATGGCAGTTACTGTTACAACAGGACTCCGGGACTGTTTGTCATCTCGACCAGAGACACCGATGACCGTATTGGTAGACTGAGATTGAGTGTCCTGAGCATAAAGAGTTGAGGAGCCAAGGAGACAAAGGCAAGCTACGAGGAAACACGAAACGAGACTTTCGAATAAGAACTCTGTTTGACTGAAGGGGGTTGTAAATACAGAAGAGCCCTTAGCTCTCTTAGAGGTCGTGTGCATGATTTGCTCCAGGCGAACGATAGAAAAATTTCCTACCTAGTGTATCGGACAGTTTCTGAATTTTGAAAGCGATTTTTTACTTAAGTTCTTCAGGGAAAGTTTCTTTGGCTCCTCCGTCATTTCTACCCTTTTCTTAAGGTGATTTCTCCCCGATACTATGGAACACGGTTTGTCTTCGGTTGTTGTGGGAGGTGTTTTATGAGGTTCATGTCTGAGGGTATCAAAGCGATAAGCGCTATTCTCGCTACTTCGCGGTTCCCAGTGCTAGGGAATTCTCGAGGGACTATTTCAACCCAACGTGCGTTGCACATCCTCGTTATTATTTTGACAACGTGTTTTCTGTCATCGTGTTCTGCAGGACGATTGCCTGTTCCAGGACATCATAAGCAAGTCGAAAGAGGAGAGCGTGTATCCCGCACAGATGCTCCGCATCTGAAAACGCCTCTTCTCACAAAAGAGCAAGCGCAAAGAATAGCAACCGTGCCTTTGACCAAGAGGGAGACAGGCGAGGTGCTGAACACGGCGGCTGGCAACTTTTTTTATGGACCAGGGCTAGGTGAGACAGCACTTGATCTCACTGGTGCAGTGCTGTTTCCGCCGTATGCGTTTGTGCTCGCTGGGCAAACTCTTGTGCGTCTTGCTGGATACGACTCACCTCGACTCGTTGAACTCCTTCCTGACGAACAACAGAGGTCTTACAATGGGTTCATGGAGGCAGTTTACTCGGGCCCTGGTCGTTTGATTTCAGCAGCCACAGGAGAGGAGTACCGCAACCGTTCTCGGGTACGGCTGCATTGGCGCGAAACCGTGGCAAAGCTTGAGGCCACTCGCGTACCGATTCCATTCGAAGACCCTTCGCATCAGGATTCCTCAGCAGGGTATGCGGCTTTACAGGCAACCGTTGCCGAAGATTCATCCCTGAAGCGATTAGAGCGTAGGGTGGTACCACGGTTTTTTCCAGTGGGTATCGCATTTCAGCCAACAGAGGATACAATAGAGACTCAGAGAATAGGAGCATCTCGGTCAGGATAGGAGGTACTTTGAAAACAGTTGGTCTCGTTGTAAGGGCGGAGGTCCCAGAAGCCGTTGATCTCGCGAAGCGAGTCGTCCTGTGGTGCCATGAAAAGGGGCATACGATTTGTGGTTCGCGTGAATTGGCTGACAAGCTCGATGTTCAACTCGACAAGATCGTTTCGGAAGAAGAGTTGGCGGTGAAAGCCGACCCAATTGTGACCTTAGGGGGTGATGGAACCCTGATTGGAGTCGCGCGACATGTAAAGGCGAATGCGCCTGTTTTGCTAGGCGTCAATTTTGGAACTCTGGGATTTCTCACAGAAATTGCTCCAGATGAGTGTCTGGGGACTCTTGATGATGTACTGAACTCCAATGCGTTGCTCGGGAAACGCGATATGCTTCTGGCGTCGGTTTATCGAGATAATAAGGAGCTGTTTACGTGTCAGGGGGTAAATGAAGCGTTAGTCCAGAAGGGGACTCGGGACCGTCTACTCACCTTGAATCTTCATGTTGAGGGGCAGCCAATTATGGATTTGAAGGGCGACGGGCTAATTGTTGCCACACCAACTGGTTCAACGGCATATTCGCTGGCTGCTGGTGGTTCTATTGTCCATCCAGAAATCTCTGCACTCTTGCTTTCACCAGTTTGTCCGCACTCCTTAACTGCGAGACCGCTCATCCTTCCGTCAGAAAAGAGGATAACTATTGAGGTTCCAGATAATTATGAGGGACAGGTATTTCTTCTTGTTGATGGCCAAGAGTCATTCTCTCTTGAGCCCGGGGATGAAGTCCGCGTCACCCGTTCGCCACAAGTAGTTACCTTTGTGCAGTCAAAACGGAAGTCATATTTCGAGATCTTACGAACCAAGTTAAGATGGGGCGTAAGAAATGTTGAATAACGCATGCTAGAGATAGTATAAAGTCCATAAGCTGAAAGATCAGCGAAGCTGGCCCTTTTGCGGTTAACGGTGTCTCTTCTTTTTCTCCTCGGGTTTTTTGAAACTTTCGTTCTTTTCTAAGCGGAATTGAAGTCAAGCATGAGAGGTTTTTAGTGACTGAACGGACGGCGCTCTACATTTCCATCTGGGTGAAATTATATGTTGGTAGAACTTCGCATTCGCAACTTTGCCATAATAGAGGAGCTTTCACTTGAGCTTGTTCCTGGACTCAACGTAATCAGTGGAGAGACGGGTTCAGGTAAATCGCTCGTTCTTGACGCATTTCAGCTGATACTTGGGGCAAGACCAAAGGCGTCGTATTTCCGGAAAGATACCGAGGGATGGGAGATCGAAGCACTCCTCTCACTGGCAGATATTCCAACGGATGTGAGAGAGCTGCTTCCCGAGCAGGTTCGAGATAACGAAGAAATATTACTCTCCCGAACTATGAGTTCAACGGGACGCGGTAAGGTGTTTATGAACGGGAGTCTCTGTACGGTTCAAATGCTCCAACAAATATCTTCTCGCATGCTCGCTTTGTGTACTCAGGGTCAGCAGTTGCGGCTCCATAGTTCGGAATACATGTTGGATCTCCTGGATGAGTATGCAGGGATTGTAGGTGCGGTCTCGGTCTATAAACAGCACTACCGAGAGTTGAGGAAGTTAGAGGGAGAGCTTGAAAAGCTTCTGGGTGATAAAGAACGGAATCTCATGCGGCAGGCAGAGCTTGAATTCATTATACATGAATTGTCTGAGTTAGATCCCGAGGAAGGGATGCGAGGAAAGCTGGAAGAGGAGATTCAAAGACTGAGAGATGCGGAGAAAAATGCGCACTCGGTTAAATCAACACTTGAACTCTTACTTGATGAACGTGGAGTGTTTAGCCTTCTCGCAAGATGTCGTAAGGAGCTCTCAAATCTCTCTTCTGATATCAGCGTTGAGTCTTTGAAATATCTTGATGAATCCGTTGGACAGCTTACTGAGTTAGAGCGGGCTCTTGGGAGGCATCATTTTCCAGATGAGGAAGCACAAAGTGAATTGGAGCGGTGTCAAGAGCGACTCTCTGAGCTTGCGCGTCTTGAGAGGAAGTACAAGACAGATGATGCTGGGCTTCATCTGTTGTTAGAGCGAGCGAAGAACGACTCCAGTCAGAGCGATGAAACGGGCAAAGAGGGGCTACTCAAAGACGCCATCCATGAAAAACGTGAGATGGTATCAACATCGGCACACGAATTAAGACAGATGCGGTATAAAGCTGCTCGGATGTTTGAAAAGAGTGTAAGAAAAGAGTTGAAGGATCTCGGCATGCCGAACGTAACCATTGAACTCTCTTTTCAGGAACATGAGCCTGGGGAACGGGGCAGTGAAAGCGTCACATTTCTGTTTGCCCCAAACCCAGGAGAAGAGCCGAAGCCTCTCTCAGAGATAGCCAGCGGTGGTGAACTCTCCCGCGTAATGTTGGTTATTAAAAAGGTGTTTCGGGATAAGAGTGGGGTTAACATATTGATCTTTGACGAGGTTGATACGGGAGTTTCTGGAGCAGTTGCTCAGGCTGTTGGAGAAAAAATGTATGATATCAGTGGGTTTAGCCAAGTTATTTGCATAACTCATCTTCCTCAGGTGGCCTGCTACGCCGACCGCCACTTCTCGGTTTTTAAGGAGGTAGATGGGCGAACTCGCAGTAATATCAACACTTTAAGTGGTGATGAGCAGGTCGAAGAGTTAGCGAAGATGCTCTCAGGGTACAAGGTTACGACTGCAGCGAGAGAGTCAGCGCGGGAGTTATTGGCATCTAAATCTGAAGGATTGGTCAGAAAGGCCCAATAGTGTGTTGGTCTCGAAGCGCTTGGAAGAGAATTGACCGAGCTGCTAATTGACTAGGGTACTAATTGACGATGGTGCCAATTGACCAAGGTGCCAGCTTTCGGTACCGTCGGGAGCCGTAGATTTTTGGGTCGTTCGTACGTTGAGACGGCACGGCGACGACTACTACGATGAGCAAGTCGGAAGACGCTGGCATCGATAGGGTGATTTATCAGTCATGAAAGATTTGAGGAAAATATGGCGCGAGTCGCTTAAGGCAGCTGTTTCCCGACAGTTTTGCGTTTGGCTTGTTCCCTCAGACAGTGGCACCGTGAGGAAGCTCCGTTTTTCAGCCTCGAGAGGACTGGCCTTACTCTTCGCCGTGTCCGTGTTGGTTGGGGCTGGTCTTGTGATCGCTGGTGACTATTCTCGTGTGCAGATCGCTCGATTCAGAGATGCTCTTTCGCTTATGTCTCTTCAAAGTGAGCACGAAGAGCTTCAGTCAGAAGCGGAGCAACTTACAGCTCGTATCCACGAATTGCGCCAGAAAAACCGTTCCATAGAATCCCAACAGTTAGCAGTCCTTCAAAGGCTCGGGGAACTCAACGAGGTGTTAGGGAGCCTCAAAGTTGGCCCCGAGAGTAATAGTGCTGGGAGAGACAGTGGAATTTCTCGAAATAGCTCCATAAACAATGGAGATGGGCTTACTGATATCGGTGGTGAAGAACCTGACTCCAAAGGTTGGGCGGGAGATGCGCTAGAACTCCCCTCAGAGCCCGATGCTCAGGGAACCGGAGGGCTTGAAACCTCTCTCGATGCGATAACAAAAGGGTTTACTGTACCGGATTTAGAGCCATATGGTCCTGAAGAGGTCTCGGCATTGGTCATGCACGAGCTCGACCAGACTATTGAACGATTCAGAGGCGTTCCACTTGGCTTTCCTGGAAATGGGCACGTCAATTCAGAGTTCGGTCCTCGACGCTCACCTTTTTCGAAACGAACACGGATGCACCACGGAGTTGATCTGGCATTGCCATATGGGAGCTACGTCCATGTCACAGCTGAGGGTACTGTCTCGTCTGTACGTCGCACCCGCTCGTACGGTCTCGTGATAGATGTTAAGCACGACAGTGGAATTGTAACCCGGTATGCACACCTTTCAAAAACGCTGGTAAGGAGGGGGGAGCGAGTTTGTCGTGGTGAAGTCTTGGGACTCGTTGGCAACAGTGGAATGTCTACGGGGCCCCACCTTCATTATGAGATTCGAGTAGCGGGAAAGTCCATCAATCCTTTGCCTCTCATGGTTCTTCCTTCCCGAGATGAGCTTGTCGCCTTGTTAAAGGGCTAGAGCTGTAACCTGAGCATCTGAATATTCCCCGCCTTAAAATCTCCTAACATGCGTTCTTTTGCCTGCTGCTGATCAGGTGATAGGGCGATGATCGAGAAGAAGTTTTTCCCCAAATAAAAGCTAATTCTTGCCGTAATAACGCATGTATGAGATGGATTACGGGGTCCCGTGGGAGGGGTGTATTGTGCGCCGATTATTATTCATCATCTCGATACCATTCGTAATAGCTGCTGCTGTTGCCTATACCTTTGGTGTGGTAGTCCCTCCTGGCTCTTACGGCATTCGGCAGATAGGCTTTGGCCCAAACGAAGGGTATCAAAAAAAGGTGCTGCGTCCCGGCTATCACTGGGGAGAACCAACAGGCTATCTCACATCCGTTGTTCGGGTTCCATCGACTTTACAGGCGGTGCACTTTAATCGAGCCTATAAAGACCCAAAAGGAGCTGGGCTGACAGTAGCGGGGAAATCCGACGAGTATTGGTTCCCCCCGATCAATATTGAGACGGTGGATAAAGGTCAGATTCTGGTTGATGTGACCATCCTTGCTCGAATTCTTCCAGAGCCACGAGTCGAGAAAGGAGTGCTTTTGACCGGAGGTCCAGCGGACCTTGCGGAGCAAGTCGGAGTGCAACCGGAAAACTGGGTGTCTCGGATCCGAACTGCTGCTGAGCGTGAGGTGGGAGAGGCTTTGCGCAGGCTTACCAATGCTCAATTCTACGACCCAAAGTTGCGTGAACATGAAAGTATCAGGGATGCTCATGTTCAGATGAACCAAGCTCTCAGACCTATAGGGATTGAGGCGGAAGCGGTCTTGTTGAGACGCTATACCTATGAGGTAGCCGAAGTAAATCAAGCAATCGCAGAGAAGAATCTACAAGTACAACGCGAAAGATTGAGTGATTTCGAGCGAGCGTTTGCGGAAGTGGAAGCTCAGCTTGTTGAGTTGAAAGCCCGAGGAGAAGCTGATGTCTCGGTTATTCGGGAAACTGCCCCGCAGGAGGGGAAAGCGATTCGATCGGAGGGCGACCTTGTGTATGTAGAGAAAGAGTCGTTAGGGAATCAACTCATCACAGAGGCTGAGGCATACGCTTCCAAACTCAAGGCAGATCTCTTTGCAGAGCAGAAAGGCGCAGAGGTGTTTCTTGCTCGGGAATTAGCTCCTTTGCTTAGTACCTTGAGCGGAGGAATTGTAGCAGACCTCGATCCG
>RFPC01000048.1 GCA_009926305.1 bacterium | reverse complement strand
GTGTTCCACGTGGAACACTCATGAATTTACTCACTTCTATCATCACCTCTTTGAGGATGTTCCACGTGGAACAAAAAAATCTTGTCTTCCGTCTCCTTTTACTTTGAATCGGTTAAAGGAAGTGGTAGTAACTCGGGTCATGAGTGCAATCATCGCCATAACCAATCAAAAAGGTGGGGTTGGTAAAACAACCACTGCTGTGAACCTTTCCAGTTACCTTGCTGGGTTCGGATATAAGGTTCTTCTCATAGACTTTGATCCACAGGGAAACGCTACGAGCGGACTTGGAGTAGAAGAGATTGAAGAGGGAAAAGACCTCTTTGATATGTTCTTTGGGCGGGTCACCCTTCAGCAGATTGTTCGTCCTACCGTTGTTCCCCTGCTGAGTGTGGCCCCCTCGTCGCGCGATCTCGTGGGGGTTGAGATTGAGCTTGGGAAGACGCCTGGTCGAGAGCTTATCTTAAAGAGTCAGATACAACTTCTGCACGAGGAGTACGATTTTATCCTGATAGATTGCCCGCCTTCATCTGGCCTCTTAAGTCTGAATGCTATGGGGGCTGCGGGGCAAGTGATGATACCGATGCAGGCTGAGTATTATGCGCTGGAAGGGCTCTCTGCGCTGCTCGAGACCATTTCCTTCGTGCAGGAAACATTCAATCCAGAGCTGAGCATCTTAGGCGTATTCGTTACGATGTATGATGGGAGAACCAACCTCTCAAAACAGGTGCTGGATGAAGTTACAGAACATTTCGGTGAATTAACATTTAAGACTCTCATTCCGCGCACTGTGCGTCTCTCTGAGTGCCCGAGTCACGGTTTGCCCATCTCGATGTATGAGCCAGAGGGTGTTGGCGCCAAGGGATACGAGAGTCTCGCAAAAGAGGTGGTGGTAAGGGTTCTTGGCGATCATGCCTCAGAGTCGCATGCCTCAGAGTCGCATGCCTCGGAATCGGGTTCTTTGGGGAGTAGCCTGTCGGGAAGGCAGGTGGCTAACCGCTAAGCAAACCCCTGCGGCGACTGACGGTTAGATTTTAAGGTTTTCCAGAGATATACATTCTCTTCTCCTCAAGAGGGCTCGCCTTAGAGGGAATGTTCCACGTGGAACAAGAGATGTGTTCAAATGAAAAAGATATCGGGATTGTTCCGAAAGGATAAGCAAGGAAGATTGTATGACTGGAAGCTCAAAGAAAAAGCGCGGACTTGGTCGGGGGCTTGGAGCTCTTATCTCTGCTCGACCAGTTCCGGTTGGAGACGACGCGTCCCGCGCTTTAGACAACCGTACGTTAAAAAGCGAACCGCCGGCTGCTGAGCAACGGAGATCGAGTAATGCGGGGCACGCTGCAGATGAAGCGGCAAGCGCTGACTCCCGAAAAAGGGGGCATGCTTCGGGACAAGTTGTAAACCTGGCTGCTCGCCAACAGGGAGATGCGGGACGCTCTGATGCTGGTGGTCCCGCTGTGCGGTTTGTTCCGATAAAGACCGTGTTCCCAAATCCTGACCAACCAAGAAAGCACTTTGAGGAGGCGGAGGTTCAGGAGCTCGTAAGCTCCATAAAAAATCATGGGGTGCTTCAGCCAATCCTCGTCCGACCGAGGCCTGAGGGATCTGGCGAGGAGTTACAAATCGTTGCTGGAGAGCGACGATGGCGCTCCGCAAATCGGGCAAAACTATCACATGTTCCTGTAATTATTAGAGATATTGATGATCGCGACTGCTTAGAAATATCACTTATAGAAAACGTGCAGCGTGCAAATCTGACCCCTTTAGAGGAGGCTCGAGGTTACCAAGAGCTCATCAGTCGGTTTCAGTTGACCCAAGCAGAGGTTGCAGAAAAGGTAGGAAAGGAACGAGCCTCAATCGCCAATATGGTACGAATCCTCCGACTTCCGGAATCGGTTCAAAAGCAGGTTGATCAGGGAGTGATCTCCGTTGGGCATGCCAAGGCTATTTTGACAGTTAAAGAACCAAAACTTCAGGTGGCACTTGCTGCAAAAGTTGTTGAAGAAGGGTTGAGTGTTCGTGAGCTTGAGAGAATCGTTACTCGAAAAGTATCTCTCAAGGGGGGTGCTTCTGGGATGCTGAAAGGCAAGCCTAGCGCAAGAAAAGCCAAGAAATATCAAGAGCTTATTGAGGAGTTGCAGCGTAAGCTCGCTTCACGGGTCACTGTTCGGGAAGGTTCAAAAGGGGATGGAAAGCTCGTTGTGGAGTTTTCTTCCTTTGAGGAATTTGAGCGTCTTGTGGAGCAAATTTGTTTTCCATCGCAATAGTCACTGGCCCCACTCCGGCGCTGTAACGCATCTCGAACCCGTTTTCGTCCGTTCTTCTTGCGCATCAAGGGGTGTCTAATACCTCGAATCGTTGCATTTGTTGCCATAAGCGGTTAGCGTGTAGTCCGTTTTCACCGAGCTGAAAAAGGCACTTAAGAGACTTTTTAATTATGGCTTTCTCGCGGTCACATTTACAGAAGGACAAGAAGAGTTTGAGTGCAAGTTCAAACCAAGATGTCGCTCATGGTGGAGCCTCTGATCGCGGTGCATCTGATCGCAGTGCATCTGATCGCAGTGCATCTGATCGCGGTGTCTCTGGTCGCGGTGCCTCTCACAAGCGTTCTGCGGAGAAGCCAGTTGTCAGCGGGAATACTCCGCATTCTTTCAGCGGGAATACTCCCGTGCAAAACGCGTTTCTTGGTGCTGGTTCTCAGGTGGTTGGAAATATCGTGTTTCACGGACCAGCAGTTCTCGGTGGAAAGCTTGAAGGCGAAGTGCGCGCTGAGCAACGGCTTGAGATTGGAGAGTCTGCCGTTGTAGATGCCAACATAGATGGCGTAGATGTTGTCGTACGAGGGGTTGTTCACGGTAATGTCACGGCAACAGCAAAACTTCAGCTTTATCGAACGGGAAGAATTCTTGGGGATGTTGCGTGTGGCGCCCTTCACGTTGAAGACGGAGCCGTGTTCGAGGGTACGTGTCGGATGCTTAATCGCTCACCAAAAGACCGTTCTTTAAGCGAGTCTGGTGAGGAAGGAAAAGTTGTAAAGCCAATTGGTAGTGGGCAGTCGGAACTTGCGGGGGCTGATCTTGGGAAGGGTGGCTCAACACAAGAGAGTTAATTTCTAGCAGAAGGGAAAAATTGTGATAGAAAACATTCTAGGAACGTTCGATCTTACCCTTGATGACGGCAAGATGATTCTTGTCGGCATAGCGGTGTTTTGGGCTTATTACAAAGTAGCGAGTGCGACATTGTTCACTCCTCTGCTCCGCCTCATTGAAGCCCGAGAGTCGGTTACTGAAGGCGCCAAGCAGGGGGCATCCCAGTTAGAAGAAGATGCATTGCGAATAGAGCAAGAGTACGAGGATGGATTGCTACACGCTCGCCAAACGGCTGTGGCATCGAAGTTAGGAAAGTTGGCAGCAGTATCAAAAGAGAGCTCGAGTATCGTTGCTGAGGCAGAGGCGAGCGCCAAGCAGCTCGTGGTCCGAGAGAGACAGGAGTTATCTGCCCTAGAAGATCGCCTTCGCTCCGAGCTTGAGGCTGATGTAGAGCCGCTTGCTGAGAGTCTCGTAGGGAAGCTGCTTTCCGGGCAGGGAGTTGCTGCTCAGTCGCTCTTGCTCGTTGTTGGACTGTCGCTTGTAAGTGCGAGCTTTCCCGAGCTAGCTCTTGCCGGAGGAGGTGCCGGTCATGTCCCATCAATAGCGGATACCTTTAGTTACTGGGTAAACTTTCTGCTTTTCGTCGGATTCATGGGCTTTATCCTGCGCAGACCTTTTTTGTCTTTCTGGTCAGGTCGGTCTGAAACCATAGAAAATGCGGTGAATGCAGGAAAGGAAGCAGCTCGGGTGGCTCAAGAGCGTCTGGAGCAAGCAAGAGAGCGTACCGCAGGACTAGCTGACGAGATTGCAGCTCTTGAGGCGAGAATATCAACTGAGAGTGAAGAGGAGTCCAAGCGGTTACTCAGCGAAGCGCGCCAACGGGCTGAGGCAATTAAAGTGAGGGCTCAAGAGGCAGCGCGGGCAGAGCGTCTGAACGTAGAGGTTCGTATTCGTGAGGAGCTCGCGAATCGAGTAGTTGAGCGAGCCGAACAGATTGCGCGCGAACGTCTCGATGCAGCGAGTGACCGCAGGTTGCGCGATGCGACGCTCTCAAGCGTCGACCAGTTGATTCAGTAGGAGATGAGGTAGTGAAAAGTATAGACGAAAAGATAGCTGCAAAATACGCGCGAGCCCTTTTTGAGTCGTTCGAGCTGGAACAGTTAGACAACGTGGAGAAAGCGCTTGAAAGCTTTTGTTCGGTATGGTCAGAAGCTGCTTCTGTTCGTGAAATCTTATTGAATCCAGCGGTGTTGGCATCTGAAAAGCGAACGGCGCTTCTTGAAATTGGCGAGCGAGTCGCTCAAGATGCAGGGGTTGAGCCGGCGGACAATTTTGCTCGCTTTCTTGTTGTGATTGACGAGAATTCAAGGCTTGCTGGGGTGAGTGAGATTGCAAAGTCGTTCTCTGCGCTCCTCAGACAACTTCGACAAGAACTCGATATTACTATTATCTCAGCACAGGAGCTGGATTCTGATGAGCAGTCCCGTATTGAGAAGACAGTCCGAAGCGCATCAACAGGACTTTCTCAAATAAAGTGGGAGGTCGATGCCTCTCTGATCGGAGGAGTAGTGGTGCGGTGTGGAGACCGAGAACTTGATGGTTCTGTATATGGTGCAATTCAGACAGCGCGCAGTGCGTTGCTTGGTTGAGGAAGATTTTAAGAGACGGGTGAGTTCCCGAAAGAGAGAAAGTTTTTACCGATAGGAGTGAGAAACAAAATGAGTGTAAGTGCGGAAGAAATTAGTCGGATTTTAAAAGAGCGTATACAGAGCTTTACCCCTACTCAGGATGTTGCTGAGACGGGGACTGTCATCTCTGTTTCAGACGGAGTTGCCTTTGTGCATGGGCTTCGTTCTGCCTCAATGGGAGAGCTGGTTGAGCTCGATGGCGGAGTGCAAGGGATTGTACTTAACCTCGAAGAGGACCGCGTTGGTGTGGTTCTTATGGGCGAAACTCGAAAGGTTGAAGAAGGATCAACGGTGAAGCGAACGCAGGAGATTGCAAGCGTTCCTGTTGGAGAAGCCCTCTTAGGCAGAGTTGTTGATGCGCTTGGAAATCCTATCGACGGCCTTGGTGATGCTGATTGTAAAGAGACTCGACGGATTGAGATAAAGGCACCAGGTATTGTTCAGAGAAAGTCCGTACATGAGCCACTCCAGACGGGGATTAAGTCAATCGATTCGATGACTCCCATTGGAAGAGGTCAACGGGAGCTTATTATCGGCGATAAGAAGACGGGAAAAACCGCCATCGCCCTTGATACCATCATCAATCAGAAAGACACCGGTGTTGTTTGTATTTATGTGGCAATTGGACAGAAGCGTTCCTCGGTAGTCCAAGTGGTCGAGAAGCTGCGCGAGCACGATGCGCTTAAGCACACCATCGTTGTCGCTGCAACTGCCTCTGAGCCGGCGCCACTCTCGTTTCTTGCACCGTACACTGGATGTGCAATTGGTGAGTACTTCATGGACAAGGGGCAACACGCATTGATCGTTTACGACGACCTTTCAAAGCATGCCGTGGCATACCGAGCAATGTCTCTCCTTCTTCGAAGACCTCCTGGGCGTGAAGCATACCCAGGAGATGTTTTCTATCTTCACTCCCGATTGCTCGAGCGAGCAGCAAAGTTGAGTGATGATCTTGGAGGAGGCTCACTGACAGCCCTACCCGTTATCGAAACGCAAGAAGGTGATGTATCGGCATATATCCCGACGAACGTTATTTCGATTACTGATGGTCAGATATTCCTTGAGACAGACCTTTTTAACTCTGGTGTTCGACCTGCGGTGAACGTGGGAATCTCCGTTTCTCGAGTTGGAGGAGCTGCTCAAATCAAGGCGATGAAAAAAGTTGCTGGAACATTGCGCCTCGACCTCGCCCAATACCGTGAGATGCAAGCCTTTGCTCAGTTCGGTTCAGACCTTGATGCAGCAACGCAAGCACAGCTTGCTCGTGGAGAGCGTCTAGTTGAGATCCTGAAACAAGATCAATACGAGCCGATGAACGTGATTGATCAGGTGATTTCCATTCTGGCTGTCAATATGGGTCATGTTGATGATCTCGAGGTAAGCCAGATTCGTTCCTTTGAAAAAGCCTTACATCAACATCTTCGTTCCAGTCATTCTCAGTTGTTGAACACGCTGAAGGAGAAAAAAGCGTTAGATGATGAAGTGACAACTCAGCTCGATGAAGTCTTTAGTGAGTTCGTGAAAGAGTTTAAGGCGGGAAGTCTAAGTGGTTCAAGCGACCATGGTAGCCTCAACGAATCAGGAGGAGAATCTGCCGTGGGAAAGTATCAGCCGGATAACGGCGCTGCAGCGGCGGTGTGATCCGGGGAGCCCAACGGAGAGAACGTCACGGAAGAGGATTCAAGCTCGTGGCTTTGAGATTCGGCAGCTTGTCGGGTCCAAGCAAGGAGTGAATGTACGGAGAGAGTGTGGCAAGTCTAAAAGATATTAAGAGACGGATTCGTTCCGTTCAGAATACAAAAAAGATTACCTATGCAATGAAGCTTGTCTCGGCAGCCAAGCTTCGTAAGGCACAGGATGCAGTGAATTCAGCGCGGGAATATACCGATTCTCTCAATCATCTTGTCTCACAAATTCTCTCAGTAACGACGATGGACGAGCTCTCTCATCCATTAATGGAGGAGCGCTCAGAAGTTCGCCGAGTTCGGCTTGTGGTCGTTGGAGCAGGTCGTGGGCTTTGTGGCGCTTTTAATGCAAACGTGAATAAGCAGATTGATAAGGCCCTCAAGGATCTTGGTCGTGACTATCCAGGGGCTGATATCGATACGTATGTATTGGGGAAAAAGCCTCGTGAGCATGTCGTCCGTAAGGGGATTGCATCAACGAAAATTATTGAAGAGCTCCCTGAAAGTGCGTTCGAGTGGCCAATTGACCAGGTATGCGAGGATCTTGAGGACGCATTCCTCTCAAATGAGGTCGATAGAGTGTACATACTCTTTATGCGATTTAAATCAGCAATGTCTCAAACCCCAACGCTTGAGCAGTTGTTGCCGATGACGGCGGTTGATGCAAATGAGAATGCCACCGAACAGGAAATACAAGGCGTTATTCTGTTTGAGCCATCTGCTTCCGAAGTTTTTCAATCCCTTGTTCCACGAATTCTGCGAACGCGAGTGCAGCAAGCAGCTCTCGATACGAAGGCCAGCGAACATGGGAGTCGGATGGTAGCGATGGATGCTGCCACGAAGAACGCTGGAGAACTCGGACGCTCACTGACGTTGACCCATAATAAACTGCGGCAGGGAGCTATAACTTCTGAATTACTTGATATTATTGGAGGCGCGGAAGCTCTAAACGAGTAGAAGCGAGAATGTAAAATTTTTAAGAGGACATAAAAGACCTTTAGGAGTGAATGAATGAACGAATCACATAGTGGCACAGGCCGAAAAGGAATAATTGTACAGATTCTTGGAGCGGTTATCGACGTTGAGTTTCCAAAAGAAGGGGGAATACCTTCCATTTACGATGCGCTTGTAACCACCAATCCAGCGATTGATGATAAAGAAAATAACCTTACGTTCGAAGTTGCTCAACATCTTGGAGATAACCGTCTCCGATGTATCGCGATGGACAGCACTGAAGGTCTGGTGCGTGGACAAGAAGTAATTGATACCGGTGCTCCAATATCGATACCAGTAGGTGAAAAGACCTTGGGACGTATTATCGATGTCATTGGTAGGCCAGTGGATGAGATGGGCCCAATCGAAACTGAGACACGTTGGCCAATTCACCGCGAAGCGCCTTCATACGAAGATCAATCGACCTCGAAAGAAATCTTTGAGACGGGAATTAAGGTAATCGATCTTCTCTGTCCATATCTCAAAGGAGGAAAGATCGGTCTCTTCGGAGGAGCAGGAGTCGGAAAAACCGTCGTTATTATGGAGCTCATTAATAACCTCGCAAAGGCGCATGGAGGATATTCATGTTTCGGCGGAGTTGGAGAGCGAACACGAGAAGGGAACGACCTCTGGCATGAGATGAAGGACTCTGGAGTTCTCGATAAGGCATGTCTGGTTTACGGGCAGATGAACGAGCCCCCTGGAGCTCGCTTCCGAGTTGGTCTCTCAGCCCTTACTGCCGCGGAGTACTTCCGTGATGAAGAGGGTCGAGATGTACTTCTTTTCGTAGACAACATCTTTCGATTCTTGCAGGCAGGCTCTGAGGTTTCTTCGTTACTTGGACGTATGCCAAGTGCTGTTGGATATCAGCCAACCCTTTCAACTGATATGGGTGAACTGCAAGAGCGTATTACGTCGACGAAGAAAGGTTCTATTACTTCAGTGCAGGCGGTATATGTCCCTGCAGACGACTTGACCGATCCAGCACCAGCAACAACCTTTGCACACCTCGATGCGCAAACGATCCTCTCAAGGGGTATCGCTGAAAAGGGTATCTATCCGGCTGTTGATCCGCTGGGTTCAACATCAACTATCCTTGAACCAGGAGTTGTTGGTGAGGAGCACTATGCGGTAGCGCGAAAAGTACAGATGACTCTTCAGCGATACAAAGATTTACAAGATATCATAGCGATTCTTGGAATTGATGAACTTTCTGAAGAGGATAAGCTGACAGTTGCGCGTGCAAGAAAAATTGAGCGTTTCTTGTCGCAACCGTTTTTTGTAGCTGAACAATTTACTGGAACTCCAGGAATCTACGTAAAGCTTGAAGACACCATTCGAAGTTTCAAAGAGATTGTTGATGGTCTTCATGACGATCTTCCAGAGCAGGCATTCCTCTATGTGGGAACTATTGAGGAAGCAAGGGAAAAGGCAGATAAGATGGCTTCATCCATAAAGAAGAAGGCCGCGTAACAAGAGAGGATTCCTAGCATATGAGTACTCAATATACCCTGAAGATCTGTACTCCACGGGGTACGTTTCTTGAAGAGCAGGTTCAAGAGGTAACGATCCCATCAGCAGATGGTGAGGTTGGAATTTTACCCAGGCATACGAGCTATACTGCCGTGCTCGGCACGGGAGTGATGGAGTATCTTGGGATCTCTTCTGATACGAGTCCGCGCCGAATTGTTGTCGCAAATGGTTTCATCCAATTTGAAGGAGATACCCTTCTTGTTCTGGCTGATAGCGTTGATACGTCAGATTCGGTGGACATTGATGGGTATAGCAGTGAGAGAGCAAGCCTACAGAAATTAATTGAGACAGAGAGGATAGACTCCGCTGAATGGGCACGAGCACGATCTGCTCTTGATCGTATTATGGCTATTGATGAGCTTGTTAGTAACTAGCTCACTATTTCGTTACCCTTTGATAACTCCTTTTTTACTTATCAGGGATGTCTTTCATAGAGACAGGCACTCACGGACTAAGTGAGTGCCCTTGCTGTATTTATCACGAGCAATTATCTCCTGACTGAATCTGCCGCCTTAAGCGCTATGTTCTTCCCATGGCTCTTGGCCCCCGTCTTTTGCAGTTTTTAATCGTTCTTCTTCGAAAAATAGCTCCCCCTTTCCTGCGTTCACAAAGGTGACAACAAATTTCGATCCTCTTTCGATTATCAGAGAGATACGCGCAGTGTTATTCAGCAGCCAGTCGGAAAAACTATATGACAAGTGACATCCTTCCTTTTCGTGCAAAAAACAATTTTTTAGCGAATTCCCCCGTAAATCCTCAAATTCAGGAAGTTGAGACATCGCCTCATTCCGGGAACATCGCAATAAGAAGCCCAAAAGAATTAGCGCTGTGTAGTATGCAAGAGGCGAGAGAGCTCGTGCCATATCATGATGCCGTTCGATGGAACATATTGCCTCTTGCAGTCGTCAGATGTGGCAACCGTCAAGTATTAACGGTAGCTGGAAGGGCTACCCATATTTGTGAAATCGAAAAGGCGATTCGATTTTTGACAGGGTGTGATGTCAACTTTATTACGAGTGGCGACGTAGAGTTGTCCGAGGCAACGTTTCTTGCCTATCGTAGTGATGTTTCTTCAGTTGAAGAGATTACATCTGCCCTAAAGGTGCAAGCAGCAGCTAAATCGAGTGTCGATGAGCAGGATAACAACCTTGCTCAGTCCTTAATACAAGCTGACGATACTCGTAGCCCCTCAATTCCAATTCTTGTGGCACGGATGCTCGAGCATGCTATCTCCCGGGAAGCATCTGATCTTGCGATAGAGCCTCTGGTAGACGGAGTGTGTCGGTGCACATTGCGCATTAATGGAATATTGAAGCGGATAGCTATCGAAGGGTATTCTTCAGATATTCATGAACAGGTGGTGAAGCGGACTCGGGTCCTTGGCGGACTCTCCTCCGTGGGGCAAGTACAAGAGCCATTAGACGGTGTTTTTTCAATTCCCCTTCCCTCTTCTCAGCGAGAGATTCGCTTTCACATCTTTCCAACCGTAGCAGGAGCAAAGCTTCACTTTCGGTTGCCTCAAATGAATGACGTTCCGCCCATTTCAGAGCTCGGTCTTAGTGCCAAAACCAGAAACTTCCTCGAATCAGTGCTTGAACGGGATAGGGGCGCAATACTGTTGTCAGGACCAACAGGGAGCGGTAAGAGCACGAGTGCCTACAGTATGCTCAATTATTTGCAGAAACAGTCGCGCTCAATTGTCTCACTAGAGGATCCAGTAGAGCGAGATATCATGGGTATATCACAGACCGATCTCTCGCGACTGAGTACGATTACCTATGCAAATGGAATCCGGCACATCTTACGGCAGGATCCGGATGCTCTCTTTATTGGAGAAATTCGAGACACTCCAAGCGCGAAAGCCGCCTTGGAAGCGGCGGCAAGTGGGCACTTTCTCATTACCTCTATTCATAGTAGCCGGGCTATTGATGCCCTAGAGCGACTTGCCCGGCTCAGTGAAGATAGGCAGCTTGTCGCTGAGGTGATGCAATTGGTAATCTGTCAACAATTAGTTCCAAGCCTATGCAAGAAATGTCGAGTAATCGATCTTCGGGCTTCGGATATCATGAGAGCTCCCGTTTACCAGGCAGTGGGATGTGCGGCTTGCGATCACAGTGGATATTCAGGAAGAACGTTAATTGAAGAGAGCCTCTATTTGACATCTGAATTACGAGAGAGATTTATCGCCGGTGGTATAGGTGAGAGTATGATTTCCGGCCGCAGATTCTTCCAAGGTCTTGATGAGTCAGTGCGTGAAGCGTTGTGTACAGGTTCTGTTGATGTGAGGCAGGTAAAAAGGATTATTGTTCTTCCCACCTGAGAGCTCAACCATATTCAAGAGTAATTTCGAACGGTATGAATGTTACAGGATAGAGAAACTACTTTTATTGCATTAAAGTAGAGGTCAGCGTGGCTGCCAAAATATGTAGGAAGTTCATATTGTTATATGTGATCAGAGCAACTTTGCTATTTTTTCATTGATAATAAGGATTTTTCCCTTAAGTTGGGATCATGTATGGGCTCATAAACAAAGCGATTCAAGGACTTATCACAGAGAAGTTTGGTCACGAGGTGTGGGATGATATTCGTACTCGCGCTGGATTGACTGTTGAGCCATTTCTTTCGATGGAGCAGTATCCAGACTCCATTACCTACGACCTCGTAGGGGCTGCTTCCGATGTGCTCGAACTTCCTGCTGAGCAAGTCCTTAATGAGTTCGGAATATTCTGGACCATGTTTACCGGAGCAGAGGGTTATAAAGATCTGATGGAGACTTCGGGGGAAACGTTCTCTGAATTTGTGGCGAATCTTGATCAACTACATGCGCGCGTAAAGCTCTTATTTCCTCACCTTGATCCTCCGAGTTTTCTTGTAACGGATCGTCAACCAACGAGTCTTAAGGTGCGGTATTTCTCTAATCGAGAAGGACTAAGTCCTTTAGTTGAAGGACTATTTCAGGGCCTAGCAAATCGTTTTGACATCTCTCTTTCTGTGCAACACGAGCACATAGTTGAGAATGGAACCAGCCATGATTTGTTTTCCCTCTCTTGGAAAGAAGCCTCAACCGAACAATCCAGACCAAACACCAAGATTGATGCGTGTACGCAAGGATGTGTCGCAAAGTAATAAGTGAAGAGAGAGATAGTCCTTTGCCGATTTTAAGTCATAATAATTTTCAGAAACTTTTCCCTTTTGCTTTTCAGATCGATTCTGAGCTCCAAGTGCACTATGTAGGGGATGGATGGAAAAAAGTTACCTCCTTGCTTTCAGTGGGCAGCGCTCTTGGTGACGTTTTTAAATTGAAGCGGCCCGTATTGCCCATGGTTTTTGAGGAGTTGGTCGCGCAGAGAGAAAATCTCTTTATATTAGAGCTGAATCAGCCTGTTCCATTTCTCGTACGGGGAAGTTTCTTTTTCCCCGACTCAGCACGAAATTCAGATTCACTGCTATTTATCGGAGAACCGTGGATAAGTAGCGTCAATGACCTGGAAACATCAGGAATGAGCCTCAATGATTTACCTCTGCATCACCCGATGGCAGATCTGCTGTTACTCCTTGAAACAGAGCGTACAAATTTAAAAGAAATGCGTGATTTGTCTGGGAAATTACACACTTCAAATGAAGAGCTTAAATCGAGGGAAGAGATATTAAAGGAGAAAATCAAAGAACAATTAGCACTTGAAGCACAACTCCGTCAGAGTCAAAAAATGGAGGCACTTGGACGACTTGCTGGTGGTATTGCTCATGATTTTAATAATCTTCTCTTTGCAATTAATGGTTATGCTGGACTTGCTCTGAATGCAGTAGAGGGCGGAAGCTCTGCCGCACGGTCCATCCAATGTATTCAGCAGGGAGCCGATAGAGCCGCAGCTCTTATTGAGCAGTTGCTGACATTTTCTCGCCAGACGAACCTTAACTCGGTGTCAATGAATCTCAGTAAGGAAATTCGGGAACTGACTTTTCTTCTACGACCACTTCTCAGAAACAATATCAGGCTTTCTCTTGCGGCATCAAAGCATGATTTTTTTTGTTGGATGGATAAGAACGCGCTACAGCAAATAATCATGAATGTTGTCATTAATGCCATGGATGCAATGCCTGAAGGCGGTGAGATTAGAGTATGGATTAAGTCTCCTGAGCAAATAGTAGCCTCTGGCCTAGCTCTCGATAGTTTTGTGGAGATAGGAATTCAAGATTCGGGAATGGGAATGGAGGATGATGTCCTATCAAAAGTATTTGAACCATTTTTCACTACAAAAGAAGTTGGTAAAGGGACTGGTCTTGGACTTTCTATGGTTCATAGTCTTGTAGGTCAGTGTGGTGGAATGATTGAAGTAGAGTCCAAGATCAATGAGGGTACAACCCTTCGTGTTTTTCTCCCTCGTGTTCAGCCTAAAGAAGAGCACTCTTCCTCACTTATCGATAACCTGTTAACAGAAGATGGTGCTGCTCCCATTCGAGTACTGCTCGTTGAGGATGATCCCCTTGTTCGTGGTATCCTTGTTCAAATGTTATCGAATGCCTCGTTCGAGGTTATTGCGCATAGCTGTCCTATTGCTGCATTAAGAGCATTGAGTGTTCATAAAAAGAAAGTTGATATCGTTGTGACTGATATTGTTATGCCAAAAATGAATGGCATAGAGATGGCCCGTCAGATATCAAATGGAAGCTCTATTCTCCCTACCCTTTTTATTACTGGGGATACAAAGGGTCTGTCATTAAACAAAGGAACACTGCCGCGATATAGCCGCCTTTTACGAAAGCCGTTCTCAGCGATTACGCTCATTCAAGAATTAAGACTATTGCTCAAGGAGTCCGTACCAGAGCAAAGAAAGCCAGGTAAGGAACAAAATAGCGGCAGCCCAATAGAGAAGAGCTCTCTTATGGGCGTCTGACTCTCAGATATCAAATGAAAACATAGTGAACATAAAAACGGAAAAGTTTTTTCGTGTATGCGTAATACTATGTGCTGCTCCCAATATACACTCGTGCCAGCCTTCGGAGGCTCTGTAGGAGGGCAGAGGAGGAGCTTTTAGGGTAAGAAGGGCTTTTAGAATAAGAATGGATTGAGTGCCACTGCTTTCTTGCCCTGAGACCGAGAGACTCTCATATGGGATCCAAAAAAATAAGCACAGGCTGGAAGATTAGCGAAAAGCAGCAGTCGGATATTGAGTGGTTGCTCGTAAAACTTCGATTTTTGTGCCCCATGAAAGAGCGGGTGTCTTCGGCTATAACAGCACCCCCTAACCCTGTGGAGTATGTTGACTCTACAGGCGTCATCTGGCTGGTCTATCGGCACCACATTTTCCCCAGCGACCTCCAGCTATGGATTCATTCAGAAGAGTATAAAACGATTCAATTCAGACAGCGAGGACGACTTATTGAGGAAAGCCACGATTTTTCATCGCTAACAGACCCAGCCCTCCTTGATGCAATCAGAAAGGCGGAAATGCATCTTCAGCAGATAATAAACAAAATAGCCATCTGATTCCACTGACATCTCCCGCGTAGTCCAGGAGAGATAGCATAAGAACACTTCAAATGCTGTCGCCCAAAAGTTCAGCAGGGTTTAGAGAGAGAATAAGTCTATGCTGAGCCATGTTGGTTCCTACTTTCATTCCGTTCATCGAATAGGTGTTTTTTAAGTATGGGAACTCGGCACGATTCTTTATAATAAAAACTGAACGAAGGACTAAAGACGAAAACTGGAGCACATGTCTCAATTACGACCAAATGTATGTATTCTACTCCTCAATAGAGAAGGAAAGCTCTTTTTAGGTGAGAGAGTTGACGAGTTCAATCACTGGCAATTCCCACAAGGAGGGGTTGAAGCGGGAGATTCTCCGGAAGAAGCAGTGATTCGTGAATTGCGTGAAGAGCTTGGCATCGGGGCAGAGAACCTGAGAATAATTCACCGGCTAAATTCAACATATTCATACGAATGGGATCAGAGTCGTTGGTATGGGGAGAGCGAATTTTCTGGTCAAAGCCAAACATTCTGGTTAGTTGAGTTCCTCGGTGAAGATTCAGACATCGATCTCCATACATCCGAACAAGAGTTTCATCAATGGCAGTGGATAGAGCCAGAAGATGCGATGAATACAGTGGCCGAGATACGACGCAGTGGCTACAAACATCCGTTGGAAGAACTACAAAAATATTTAAAGACAAAAGACAGCAGCAAGGGAGAATAGCCTCTTCTCTTTCAACTCGACCGTTTCGCGCAATACGCTTACTGAATATACAACTCATTATGAACGATAGAGAAAAAAGCCGATCTATCTGAGTAAGCTACCGAAATATCAGATATGTTTGCATGGAATGCTCTCTTAGAGGAGTAGGCATGCAGCAGAAATTTGACTAGTGATGCCTATTGATAAGACTAGTACCTGAGGCCGTGTTGAATGAAGCTTCGCAGTAGAGTTATTGCTCATTTGCGAACTTTTCATCGAGCACACGACGATAAGGGCAAAGCAGTATGGAGCATTTGAATCAAGAACCGCAGAGCATAGGAGAAATCCTAGATCAGCTCTTACCAGAGATTGATTTTAGGGTGCAGTCTGCTCCCTTATTTCAAGATATTTTTGAAGGAATGAGGGCGTATCAACAAGTACGCGATCAAGGGGAAAGCACTGCTGACTTTGTAGAGCGGTCGTCACATCTGCTAATGAAGTCAATACCTCTTCGGCAGGAAAAAGCTATTCTCCATTTGGAATCGGTGATCGGTGCTGGACATGATGGTGTCGTTCTTAAAGCTCAACTCGAGAATCTCGAGACTGATATCGTAACTCCTGTTGCGGCAAAATTAAGCAGACCTTTTCGAAAGATAAGAAATTATATAGAAAGTTCAGAAGACACATGTGAAGAGATCAGAGAAGCGGCTTCGCAACAGTATGCAGCTCTTACGGAGCTAGCAGTACATAGTCGACTAGATGAGCGCAATTGTTCCTATATTCCCATTCTTCTCTCGGCATCAGTTTTAGAAAGCTTTGATGCAACGGAGGATAGAATTACTCTCTGCGTAATGGAGTATATCGAAGGGAAGTCTTTTGATGAGCTTGCAATAGAGATTCAAGAAGGACTTGCTGATTTCAGAGTACTACGCCCTGCCCTCGATGGAATGATTCGAGCCGTAAGACAGATGAACGAGAGTGGGGTCTGTGTCTGGGATGTAAATCCAACGAATATTCTAATACGAACCGATGATCACGTGTTCGATGATTCTCAAGTTGCATTTATCGACTTTAGTCATTCTTATATTTCAGGGGCCCTCGATTTTTATCGTAAGCATGAGTTTGAGTGGTATCCCGAAATTCGAGAGAATAATGCAAAAAATAAACAAGATATGAATCAACGAGCCATTAGAGCACTCGGTGAGAGTTGGTTTACCGTATCAAAAGATATTGTTCGAGCGAGACAAGACAGAGGACACCAAGCGAAGCTTCTGGAGTCACTTGCTGCTTCTATGCGAGATGGCAAGCAGCCCTCCCTCAATATGATTTCTTCGTTCCTTGATCTGATATTTGACGCTAATAATTGAAACAATATAAGCATACGTGTTGAGGTAAATGTTCCAGTCACTATCCATTTAGCGGGGGCGTACCCTGAGCTTGTTAAGCGCCTACAATGCAGACGTAGGGAGAAGCCATTCTAGAAGAGGTTTACGATATCTTCGAGAGTGTCTGTTGCGGAGTATGAGTACAGATGTATTCGTATCCGAGAAGAAAGAAAGTCGGAGGTTGTTGCAGATATATTCGCTTGTTCAGGAAGTAGATTAGATAGTTCCTCCTGGAGAGCAGTCCGTATTCCGTAGTCTATCCTTGCTGTTGTTGCACGCGTCGTATCAGAAGTAAGAGCTATTCTTCCCTGCTCATCAATTGCCTCTGCTAAAGAATTCACTCCAAGCTCATACGAGGGTCTAGAGGTAAGCACGTACAGCTTTCCTCCGCCATATCGAATGAGAAGTTCCGCATCGGTTTTTTCTTTAATAACATCCGCGATTTTTCTAAAGAGGTTTCCAAACTGCGAAAAACCAAATGCTTTGGTAAATGCGCCACCGGCTGTCAGATCGATTTCAATCAAAGAGAATGATTCATTTTCTTGAATCATTCTGTCGATAAACGTTTGAATGGAGCAGTCTTTGCCCACCTCATATCGAATGACACCTTCTCCAAGTTCTCTATCACTATAGACAATCGTGTTAAGGTCGCGGGTTAATTGATCCGCGTTGTTCTTCTGTGTTCCTAGTTTGGAAAGGATCTCTTTATATTTGTCTAGGATATTTACGGTCTGATTCACTTCTTCCGTGGTTGCACTCTCTGTCTCTCTATGATTTTCGCGCCGATCATGCCACGTAGCATGCGGTGTTCTCTCTTCAGCTGGAGCTATTCCCTTTTTGATCTCTGTAGAGCGTTGCTCGGCATGATTTGCTAGGGCTCTAATCGAGTGTGGAGTTAGCGGACTATCTGTTGTTACATGACCGCTTGCAAGAGAGAGTACTCGTCGAAATTTGTTGCTGAGCGATTGAATCAACTTTAGCTCGTCTGCTCGGCGTTGTTGAGAGACTTGAAGTGCTAAGGTTCCTGCCCTTTTTAGGCGAGATAGTGGACCTTCAACTTTTTTATCTGAGGGCTTTATATCGAATTTTGATTCTAGGTATGTAGAGAATCCACGCACTGAATATGGCTTTCCAGTTTCTTGACTCTCTTGGCTATACTCTCGTTGCAACAGATACATATCTTCGCGAAGGAGTGCTGTATGCTCGGCTGCTTGGACTCGCTTGTCGTGGCTTGGAAAGTGCTCTTCACGGGCTTTATTCCAGGCACGTTCAAACGTCTTATAGTTTTTCCCTTGGTCAGCACGGCTGACAATGAATATCTCATCAAATCCAGGGGCATTTGCAAGCCAAGGAGAGCCTTCATAGGCTTCCTCTAGAAGCTTTCGAGTTTTAGATATAAGTTCATCAACATCTTTTTCCAGACCACAAGAGTTAGCAATATTAACACAGGCAAGGTCTATAAAAGTTGCTTCTATCGGTTCTCCATTGAGTTGTTTTTGAAGTGAGTTGAGACGGTCTCTATCATACATGCTAGAAACTGGAAGATTCATCAACGGATGGCAGTTCTCTGCTGGAGATTGAGGGACCCTAGGGAGTGGAGTTTCCAAAAGACTGCCTTGAGTCTCTTCAGCGTGCGAGACTGAGTGCGGAATGTTCGATGACGGGTTCATAAATGGCGACTTCTGTTCGTTTTCTGAGAGATTTTGCTGTTACGTACTGTGTAGATAGGATACGAGAACGATGACGGTAAGCAAAAATTTCTGAGGCCCGAGGTTTGGTTCGCAGAAAATGACAACATCTTGAAAATAATAAAGAAAAACCAGATACAATCCTTCAATCTTAAGGCAACTCTATAGTATGCTAGCAATCTCAAGTGAATGGAGTTTTGTCAGCAGTGAGTATTGCAACCCTTCAAAAGCCTCAAAAGAGAGTTAAAATTCGGGCCCAAAATGAGGCAATCGCAAGCGAGATCGCCTACACATTTTCCCTGAGTCCCTTAACAAGCCGAATTCTCTCGGCGCGTGGATTTATCCCGGATGATAGTTTGAAAAATTATCTCGTTCCAACTCTTCGGAGTGGTCTCCCGGATCCATCAAGCTTGTTGAATCTCGATCGGGCTGTGGAGAAGATCTGTGACATAAAAGCGAAGAAAGAGAGTATTGCTATCGCATGTGACTTTGATGTGGATGGACTCTCTGGTGGTGCTCTTGTTCATGATTTCTTTCGGAAGGCAGGCATTAAATCTCAGGTATATGTCCCGAATCGATTTACGGAGGGATATGGCCTTAATCCACGAATTATTCGAGAAGCATCGGCGAGTGGCCACAAGTGCCTACTGACGATTGATTTTGGAACAACAAATGAAAAGGAGCTTTTGTTAGCAAAAGAGCTCGGGCTAACAACACTCGTTGTTGATCACCATCACGTTCAAACTCTGCCACCAGCCGATGTCTTTGTGAATCCACAGCAGGCTGGGTGTGGATTTGCGGAAGGGACCTTAGCCGCAGCTGGCTTAGCGTGGTACCTCATTCTTGGACTAAGCAAGGCGTTAGAAGGAAAAGCGGAGTTGCACCCGAAAGAGTTTCTTGATCTCGCTTGTCTTGGAACCATCTGCGATATGGTCCCGCTTCGTGGTGCAAATCGAATTATTGCTCGACGAGGACTTGAGAGCCTGGAGGGTACAAAGCGACCTGGGCTTATCGCTTTAAAGAACGTATGCGGAGTAGGAAGCGGCTCTGTATCGTGCTCGCATGTATCATTCGGAATTGGCCCAAGATTGAATGCGGCCGGACGAATGGTAAGTGGAGAGCTAGTGATTGAACTACTTACAACGAGCAACTCGGGAAAGGCTGAGAAACTCGCAAAGCGACTTAATCGATTGAATCAGGAGAGACAGGCAACAGAGGAGCGGGTGAAGCAAAAAGCGCTGCGGCAGCTCTCTGAGAGAAGCACCACCGGTAATGGGCTAGTCGTATGGGATAAAGAGTTTCATACCGGAGTAATCGGAATTGTAGCTCAGCGCTTAGTCGAGCAGTTTTATCGACCCTCTGCCGTAATGGGTTTTGACCAAGGACACTTCAAGGGCTCAGTTCGCGGAATCCGTGGAGTGAGCGTGATTGAGCTTCTTTCCTCGCTTTCCTCGTATCTCGTTCAATTTGGAGGACATGAGGGCGCGGGTGGATTTTCACTGCAGGTTGACGCAGAAGAAGAGTTTGCGAATGCCTTTGATCAGAAGTGTGCAGAGATGCTTGAGGGGATTGAGAAAGAGCCGAGTGTTGAAGCCGATACGGAGGCACAACTTGCTGAGATTACCCCGGCAATCGTGCGTGAATTAAAACGGTTTGAGCCACTCGGAGTCGGAAATCCAGGACCTCAGCTTTTAGTGCGGGGACTGGAGGTTCGTGCGGTAAAGGTTTTAAAGGAATCACATCTGAAGGTTACGCTTGGTGATGGAAATAATGCTATTTCTGGAATGATGTGGAGAACCCCGGAGCACTCTGCGCTTCGCGTTGGAAATCGGGTTGATGTTGTCGGTAAAGCCGATCTGAATACATTTTTTGGACAAACGGAACTCCAAATGAATCTCCAAGCAGTCGAAGAGTCGACGAGCAAGTAGAAAGAGTATGAGAACTATTGAACGTATCGCTGTTATCTTCTTTATCGCTGGATTAACTTGGTGGCTAGAGGCGCGGTATCGCGTAATTCAAGGAACGAACGCTGAGCTACATATCCGTATTGAGCGTCTCATGGCGCAGAACGCGCGCTTACATCGAGAAAATCGAGCCCTCAATGAGGAAAACAAATTAGAGAATGATACGATTGCCGAAGCTCCAATCTCTCATTCGGCAGTGAATGTATCAGAATTTGTTGGCGATGCTCGTAACATTGAGGAGCAATACGTTGAACCCATTGATGAAGAGCGGGAGCGAGCTATTCAAACAGCAGAGATGCAAACGGCTGCTATTAGTAGATTGCTAACTCTTAATGATGCAGAAAAGGATTCTCTATTTGAAATGTATCGAGCTGCACAGTTGTCAGACGAACCGTATGCTTCACTTGAATCGATTTTAGGTGAACAGCGAGCCAACTTTATCAGAGAGGAAAAGCGGAAAGCATTTTCTCGCTCTGAGATAGAAGAAGTGGAGCGCGATGCGTTCTATTTTTCAAAAAAGCTTGGCTTAAATGAAGATCAAGAACTAGAAGTATTGGATGCACTCACTGATATTCAAAGTCAATTACGAGAAGAGCGGAAAAGCGTAAGCTCATTGCCGATGCGTGACCGGATGCAGTTCATGCTTCGTGAAGCACAGCTGCACCGTAGAATTCTTATGCAAAGGATGCAGAGCATCTTAACGCAAGCTCAGCTTGCTCAATATATTCAGTATGATAGTGAGTCAAGTGCGGCTGATATGGAGATGTGGCACAGTCCGCCAGAAAGCGAACAAGGAGTTGATTGATGGGAAGTCGGAGTATCAGAGGAAAGCACATACTGTTGGTCGGTATCGTGTCGGTTGTGACTTTTGGAGTAATCATTACCAGTCACGAATCAATGCTCGGTAATCCACCGTCTGGCAGTTTTTCTCCAGAGCAACATGCCGCTGAGATGACATATCAAGATCCAGACTTAGAGCGACTACGTCAAGCTACTCGCGTTCGACCCAAAGAGCGAATTGTTTGGATGAGTCTTGCAGAGGAGCTCTTAAGAAAAGCTTCGAAAAATGTGATATCTCGGCAAGAGGCATCTCTAGAAGCAATCGGAGCTCTACGAGAGGTCTTAAATTTAAACGCCAAAGATTCCCAAGCCCTTCTTTTGATGGCTGATATTTCATTTGAAATGCAAGCCTTTACCAAGGCGACTGAATTTTACGAACAATATCTTCAAGAAAAGCCTGACGATGATTTCATTCGTTCTCGTTATGCCAGCAGTCTTACCTTTACTGGCAGGGCTCAAGAGGCAGAAAAGATTCTACGGGAAGTCATCGAAAGAAATCCCAATGCATTTCAACCGCGGGCATTTCTTGCGTTTGCCTTTGCGGAGCAGGGACGAACAGAAGAGATGAATAAGGCTGGTGAGGAGGCTTTAGCGCTTGCTTCCGATGAGCAAGCAAGAGTTATGCTGACAAGTTTTCTTGAAAAGATGCGAGGCAAACAGGCGCCATCAGATGCCTCAATGCCTCGGGCAAGTTCTGTAGAGACAAAAATTGCCTCTCCGCAGCCTCCTAACGCTGAGGAGAGTTCTTCCGCCTTAAAAATTATGAACTTTCTCTCCAAAAATCCGGTAGCAGGTC
>RFPC01000047.1 GCA_009926305.1 bacterium | reverse complement strand
GGGTTTTTGAGTACCTCTCTAGAGGCACTCAAAACGGCTGGTTGCCGGATTACCCGTTCTCGAATTGCGGTGATTGAGTGTATTGCAAAGGCTGAGCAGCCACTTTCAGCCCCTGCAATTTATGAGCAGTTGTCTGGTAACGGAGGAGGGGACGTTACTCTTGATAAGGCTTCCGTGTATCGAATTCTTGATACGCTCTCACAGCTTAATCTCGTTCACCGAGTTACTCCTGAAGGCACGTATCTGGCGTGTAATCACCGTGCGTGTAAACACTCGCACCATGTGCTGTCTCGGTGTACAAAGTGTAACGAGGTTAAGGAAGTTGATGTGCCATCAGAGGTAGTAGCGCCGCTACTCTTTCACATGAAGCACACGCTTCAGTTTGTTCCAGATTCCCATCTCCTGCACATGGATGGAGTGTGTGCGAGCTGTGTGAAATAGTTCATTACGAACTGCATTGCCTTTCATTGTCACGAGAATTCAAAAAATTCTCTTTATTCTTTGGATTTACGGTTCTCAAGCGATATACTCAGGAGAACAAAAATTGCCCATGGGTGATTTTTAGTGCCGCAATGAGTCGGTATGCAGAAAGTTGGCTGTGCTAACAGGTGAGTGAAGATATAGCGAATGCTGCTCTACGCCTGAAATGCGAGACCAAAAGAAACGAGCAGTAATGCGACTCATCCATATGCGTCATAAGGTCTTTGGGGAACGACCTTAGCGATATTGAATGCAATAACCCTTAGACATTGTGGTGGTAACAAAGCAGCGTCTGTGGCGGTGTATATCATGCCACAAGTCAAACGAACGCGGCTGACACCTGTGCCTTTACCCATCTGCCTTCACCGATTTGCCTTTCGCGAATCGAAAGCATGACGAATGGGGGAGTTCTCTAGGGGAAGAAAACTTCAACGTTCCTCCTCTACAAGATAAATGACTTCACGCTAGTAGCCGTGCGGAAAGACACCTGAAGGTTGAATTGAAAGGGAATAAAGTAATGATGGAACATGGAAACTGGACTGAAAATGCTAATCCAAAATATCGAGCTTATACGCTTGGAAACTATAAACAGATACCTCAGCTACAGAATTTGTCTCCTGAACAGATTGAAGCCGTAGATATTGTAGGTCAGGTACTCCCCTTTAAAACCAATAATTACATGGTTGATAATCTGATTGATTGGGAAAATCCAGAGGATCCAATCTTTATCCTCAACTTTCCTCAGCGAGGAATGCTCATTCCGGAACATTACGAGCGAATGAAAGCCGTGGTTAAAACTGGAGACAAGCAGAGGATTCGGAAGACTGCTGACGAAATTCGTCTTGCCCTAAATCCGCATCCAGCGGGACAAATGGAATTGAACCTTCCCAGACTCAAAGATGGGACTCCTCTTCCTGGAATTCAACACAAGTACGAACAAACAATACTCTTTTTTGCCAGTCAGGGTCAGACCTGTCATGCCTACTGTACCTTCTGTTTCCGATGGCCACAGTTTGTTGGAATGGACAGTCTGAAAATTGCCATGAAAGACGCTGAACAGCTGGTTCAGTATGTGCGCGAGCACCCAGAAGTGACTGATATTTTATTCACAGGAGGCGATCCTCTCATTATGCGAGCGCGAGTGTTAAAGACGTATGTCGATGCTCTACTGGATGCAAAGATTGAGCACGTAAAGACCATACGGTTTGGAACAAAAGCTATGACGTATTGGCCTTACAAAGTGCTTACCGATCCAGATGCGGAGGAAACAATTGCTCTCATGAGCAGGATTGTTGAGAGTGGAAAGCACTTAGCAATCATGGCTCATATAAATCATCCGCGAGAACTTCAGACCCCTGCAGCCCGTGCGGCAATCCGAAAGGTGCGAGCTCTTGGAGCAGAGGTGCGCAGTCAAACACCAATCCTTCGACACATTAATGATGATTGGAAGCTCTGGGCTGAGAAGTGGCAAGAAGAGGTGAGCCAAGGCATTATTCCATACTTTATGTTTGCTACGCGAGATACAGGCGCCCAGCATTATTTTGCCGTACCCCTTGCCCGTGCATGGGATATCTGTCGTAAAGCGATGAGTACGCGGAGTGGTATTGGCCGGCATATCCGAGGTCTCAGCATGTCGGCCAATCCAGGAAAGATCCAAGTTGTTGGCGTAACAGAGATAAAAGGAGAAAAGCTTTTTGTCTTACGAATGCTTGAATCGCGGAATCCAGAATGGTCACACCTCCCGTTCTTTGCAAAGTATGACGATGCTGCTGTATGGATTGATGATCTCAAGCCAGCATTTGGAAAGCCAGAGTTTTTCTATCAAGAGGAATTAGACCAGATGATGCTGGGTTCAGCCACGGATGAGCGTCTGTACACATTATCTCAGGTCGCTTAAGGGATTCTCTTCCTCAACGAACGTTAGCGAATGAACGAACAGCAATTGAGCGAACAGCAATTGAGCGAACAGCAACTGAGCGAACAGCAACTGAATGAACAATGTGATGCCTAGCACCAGGAGAAGTTGCTTACTGGTAGCGAGTGTTACTGTATCTGCGTAACAAATTCTCTAAACACTTCTTTGTGGTGCTCAAGGTCCATATTTGAAGATAGAGATGTTCGAACAATGTAGTCCTTGTCATCTTCTTTCGTTGTCCCTTGTGTTGAGGTAGCGGGAATGGTCCAATACGAGCCTTTCAGCTGCCCATAGCTGACACAGTATTTGCACTCCTCTGGTATCCTATGAATCATGAGATTGATTAACTTCAAATTTAAGTCTCGCTTATAGGCCTCTCGTTCTCGCTCTGAATCTCCCTTTGTCGGAAGGTCTAATGAGAAGACAGATGGGGTGAACCCTCGAGCTGCTAATTCCTCTGATACAAAGTTAATCTTTGCATCTGGTAGCACGTCAGCAATAAATCGGACAAATTCACGAGTGTTATCGTAGGCGGCCTGAATTCGTTCATTCATCGATGGCAGATACTCAGTAAGTAATTGCAGTTGAAGATGGGTCGCCTCGTTATCACAGAGGATCAGATGCTTCTCAATATTCCCCATCAGTGATCGAGCCTGCCCATTTGCCACGCAATATCCAGCGGTGCATCTTCCGCCACTGGGAAATTTTGAACCACTGATATACGCAATGGTTTTAACCGAAGAGAGGACATCTTCTTCACGCAGAAAGTGAAAATTAGGACAAAACGTTTGATCAAGAATGAATACTGGCTCGACAGCATTCCGTCCGGCGGAGGTCGTGCGAAGCTTGCCGAGTGCTTTCGCTAGCGCATCTAAGTCTGGAACTTCTACTCTTGGATTAGTAGGTATCTCGGCGATGATATAGGGCACCGCATCGTCTTTCGCAACATTTTCGAGGATAGCATCAAGGCTTTCAACCATATCATGTCCATCATCTACGAGGAGATCAAGGACTTCGACTCTATCAATACACGCGGCAATTCGCCGTGCTTGATCGTTTGTTCCGCCATAGCAGTTTGGGGGAACAATAATCTTGATCGCCTTTCCTTTATGCGCTTCAAGGGCGTGATCAATGAGACCCATGACGATTGCGTATTGTATGGAAAGACCGCTTGAAGCGATAAGAACGGGGGTCTCAGTGCCAGTGATACGCTGGATGGTCTTCGTCACAGTCTCTTTATTGAGAGTTGCATTCCTTGGGTTCTCCGAATCAGTCTGTAGCGAAATTCCTGTTAGCTTTTGAAGAATCGAGAAGCAATTTGCTGGCGTCATCGCGATAGTCTCTCTTCTCCGTACATGTTGAATCTCTGAAATGTAGGAGGAATGAGCATCACTATTGACAAGCAGAACACTTCCAAGCTCGTCATACAGAGCAAGTAAAAAATCGATACCTTCAGGAATCTGAGCATTTTCGAGCGGAAGTCTGTCGAGTAAGACGACCGTGCTTCCAGCAAAAGGAGGAATGTCTTTCGTACTTTCTATCTGTTGTAGATCGAATGAGTACCCATAAATATTTCGGAGGGATTCCGCATCAAAATAGGCTGGAAGAGAATCCTTGTAGAGGATTTGAGTGGATTTTTCTTCAAGGAGATTTTTTCTCAGGACTGCCATGAGCGGTAGAGTTTTAGAAGCGAAGCTAATGACACTTTCAGGTCGTAGATTCATGAGACGGGCCACCGTCCACTCAAGTACTGAGGATAACGGATGTCCTAATCGAATGTAGTCATACGCGGTCGGTAGTTCAGCAAGAGCGGCTTGATCCGTGTTATTTGTATCGAATAATTGCTCAAACTGTTCTAGGAACTGAGTTTTTGCTAGGTGTTCTTCATAGATATCGAGCCGATGGGTCGTTAGCTGAAGCCAGCCCACAGGAATGTTTTCTAGGATACGAGTGATATATTGCAGTTCGTTAGAGTCGTTCATAGCTATTACCAATCAGGTTACAGAGAGAACGCGCACATTGAGCTATGAAGATCTGACATCGCTTTTGGCGCTATATTCTCGTCGGTTGAGTGAGGCTCATCAAATAGTAATACCATAATATTCAGACAATGATATTGAGCTCAAGTAATATCCGAAGCTTCGTGAGCGGAGTAAACGAGATGGTCCCTTTGTTCTTCAGTGCATGTTGTTTGAAGATGGTGCTACAAGAGATAGCGACCGTTCCCTTGCATTCTTCTCGGGGCGTGCGTGTAGAAATACTTGACAAAAGATGTATGGGAAACAGTGAGTTAGGAGAGCATCGCATTTTATTTGACTAGAGTGGTGTGCTTGCGTAGTTGTGTACAGGTAAAGGGCGAATCCTCCGTTCTCCCATATACCCTCTTGATGTAGGAAAAAATTATCAGGGAACCTTAGTATTTTGTTAATACAGCGTTCAAGAAAGTATGGTATGCGTACTTCATTCTGCATTAGCGAGAACGCCGAGGACTCCTTAACGAGCGGCGGTAGAGGGGCTATCCAGCAAAGTTCTGTGTAGGTGGAAAGATATGATTGATGATGGGATGAGTCCGCATTTGCCCGAGGAGGAGGGGAAGGAGCAAGCGGACAACACACTGAGCGATAGTTGTCTACCGAAGGAACAGGAGCAGGGCAAAGATCAATCTCCGGAAGAACTTTCAAACGAATTACGGTTGCGACTTGGTGAGCATGCATATCTCTCTGAGGAAGCTGCAACTACATCACTTAAGCCAGCTTGGCCAATCACGCACTTACATACACCGAAGCAGTTAGAGAAGCTTGCCGTAAAGCTGAAAAGAGTTAGTCGGTTTTCGATTGATACTGAAACGTGGGGCCCTAAAGTGCTCTCTGATGAACTCTGTTTAATTCAGATCTCTATTCCACCTGAGGAACTTCATGGACGGACTCGCGCTATGACGAAGGGTATGGGGCAGACATTTCTGATTGATGTGGTGAAGCTGGATGCGCATGCCGTTAAGGACGGGAAGGGCCGAAACTCGCTTGAGCCCTTACGACAAGTATTCGAAGACGAGAAGATAGCGAAAATAGTTCATCATGCCCAGTTTGAGAAAGCTCAGTTTGAGAAGTATGGACTGGGGCTTGCAGGCGTTGTGGATACAGAGCGTCTTGCAAAGTATATGAGACCCGATCTTAAGAGTTACTCCCTTCAGGCTTGCGTTTTAGAGCTCATGGGAGCGGAGATGAGTAAGGAGGAACAGACGAGTCGATGGATTCAACGGCCCCTAACGGAAGAGCAAATAGCTTATGCTGCTCTTGATGCAGAGGTAGTAATTCACCTGCACGATAAGTTGGTCGCGATTGATAAGAGAATGACACCACGGTATTCGATGGGTCTGTCTACTTTAATCAAGGGAGTCTCTGAAGCTCAGGTAGGCAAAGAGAAATTGCTCGGTCGACCGGAAATACGGGATGCTCTGGCGCTTCTTGATGCTCAAGCGAGTGCTTGTCGTGAGCGCCTCACGGAAATGCTTTTGACGGATGCAGAGGAGGGGATTACTGATAATTACCGAGGTGCCTATGGCATCGCTTCCCAGCGGCAGCTTCCCATTGAAAAGGCGAACATAAACTTACTAAGAGAGCTTCTCCCAGATCTTGCCCAAAAAACGATTCAACAGAAAACCACTAAGACTGCCCTAAAAGCTGCTTTGGAAGATCTTGAGAGAGGCTCTGAGCTGAATGAGATTTGGAATGCGATTAACACCGATACAGGGGAATTATCCCAACCACGATTATCGCTCAGTCTGAACAATGTATCTGCAGAACGAGAAGCTGCTCCTTTTCCGATTGCTAGAGACGTTTCCTTGCTCTCTAAAAGTGAGTTAATGGAAGCACTTCTCGAAGCCGAGCTTGGACAGTTGCAGGTGATTCGCAGCTTTGGTCTTGGAGATGAGTTGGCGGCGCTTGAAGCAAAGACTCAAAAGTACTCTGAGCGAATATTAGAGCGTTTGGTGGAGCTGGCAGATGGATCTCCTACAGTCAATTACAAGTGCCCTCATGGGATTGCCCGCCTCTCCTCAAGAGCGAGGAAAAGGATCGATATCGCTAAATTACAAGAGGAATATCCTGAAGTCGCCGAAAAGTGCGTATCTGAGCATTTGACGAAGACGAGCTTTATTGCCGCATTGCGATCGGTGGGTGCAGAGCCGAAGACCGCTCAAGCAATGGTCAAGGAGATTTTCATTCCGACTGGAGAGATAACGAATCCTCGAGTCTCAATTCGACCGAACTATGGACTGTTTTACAAAGGGATAGGACTGCCCCCAGAGGAAGAGAGTAATGTCTATGGTGATGTCATTGATGAGGACATGTGATGATAACGACAAACAATGATTCGGAACCGAGCCCAGACGATCATCAGAATGAAAGTCCTGAAGAGAAGCAAGCGAGAGAGGAGCGCGAGTACAGGGCTGGTGTTGAAGATCTTGTTAAGGAAATGCAGGCTAGGATAGCCACTGGATTTAAGGCGGGAGAACGGCGAGAAGAGTTGTTAGCCGAGCGACGTCCAGAGGGGGTACGTGCGCAATCGCATGTCGTCCATCCACGACCAGGAATTCCAAAAGGGACTACCAAAGAAATTATTGCAATTGAGAAAACGGCTCGAGCCATTCAGGAAGGGTCTCGACTATCACTTACCACGGGGCGCATTCTCGCTTCGCGTGGATTCTCCGAGGGAAGCGAATTAGCGACCTTCCTTAAACCATCTCTCGAGCCACATGTAAGACGTATTCCCTCTTTATTGGGACTGAAAGAGGCGCGTACAGAGGTATCAAGAGCAATATCGGAGGCGAAGCCGATTACCATTGTGTGCGATTATGATGCTGATGGAACAACCTCTGCTGCAATTTTGACTCGATTCCTTCGTGATGTAGGAGCAAAAAATGTAAGAGTCATTTCACCAGATCGAAATAAAGAAGGTCATGGTTTGAATAGTGAGCGTGTTCAGCAAGCTGCGAAGCGAGGCAAGGGTGGTTTACTGATTGTACTCGACTTTGGAACCAAGAGTCATCAGGAGCTAGCGTTAGCGAAAAAGCTGGGTTTAAGAACGTTGGTTATCGATCACCATCATCAGCCTGAAGGAGAAGCCCTCGCTGCTGATGCGTTTATCAATCCGCAACGACCAAACTGTGGTTTTCATAATGATAATCTCTGTACCGCAGGTCTGACATGGCTGGTTACTCATGCAGTACGGAAAAAGTTGATGCGGGGAGCTGATCAAGAACTCGCTGAACGAGCAAAAAAAACCAGCATTCGGCCTCTATTAGCACTTGCCGCTCTCGGAACGGTAGCAGATGTTGTGCCACTTACGCCCAGCAATCGAGCGATTGTTTCTCATGGATTAAAGGAAATGAATCGTACCCCGATCAAGGGACTACAGGAGTTGATGGCTTTGGCCAGTGTACGCTCGCCCGTGAGCGCAGAGGATCTCGGGTATAAGTTGGCTCCACGGCTGAATGCACTTACCCGAATGATGCCGAGGTCACAGCGTGGCAAGACTGCTGGAATGTTGATGACGGAACTTCTTTCGACACCAGTTCGAAAGAGAGCGCGTGCTCTTGCCGAGTTTGCTGATGAAAGAAATCGCCGCCGGAAGGAGCTTGAGCGGCTTGTTACCCATAAAGTTGTGAAAGAGCTTGAGGCAAAGCCTTTTGTACCGAATGTAATCTTCGTCACGAACCAAGAGTTTGAGGGTGCGGTGCATGGTATCATTGCTGCGCGGCTCACGGATCGCTATGCCCGTCCTGCCTTTGTAATGACAAAGGATGGACAGGGTAACTTTGTCGGTTCAGCGCGCTCGCGCTCAGGAGTCCATCTCGCTGAAATCCTTGAGCAGTGCGGTGATCTGATTGCGAAGGGTGGAGGGCATGCCGCAGCCGCGGGATTCACATTACCAGAAGAAAATCTCCTAGCTTTTAAAAACCGAGTGCGAGCAGGTGTTAAGAAGAGTATGGGGAATGAAGGGATTATCGTCCCTACGGTAAATGCTGATGTGGTAGTAACAGTGTCCGAGCTCCTATCGGAATCATCAACTCTCATGGGAGAGTTAAAGAAGCTTGAGCCGTGTGGGCATGGGCATCCTGCGGCCAAAATCGCTCTGGAGGGCCTTACTATTGCGACAATTGAGCGGGTCGACAATCGCCATTTGAAGGTCTGGTTTCGGCAAGATAATGCAAATATCTACGGCATGTTGTGGAATAATAGACGTCATCCGGCCTTAAACATCGGTGGAAAAGTAGACTTAGTTGCGAAGCCTTTCGTTGAAAAACGGAATTCTCTGCACAATCAAGAGAAGCAGTCACTGCGACTTGAACTTTTAGCCATTAAAGCCAGTACCAATCGGTAGCTTATATCACTTCTCCCTCCTAAGTTGGGGGAGAAGTGAACTCTATGCCTCATATCACACAAGGTGCATACCAGCGTAACGTAGGAAATCCTGAGGGTGTCATGTCGTAGGGTATTACGGCTTTCGTCTTTCGCTACAGAAGGTTTTGATACTCATCTATTGCTGCTTCGAGCTTTTTCCGCTGTTCTTCTGCCTCTCGAAGTTTTTCCTTCTCAGTGGCAACGACCTCTGTAGGAGCTCTCGACACGAACCCTTCATTTGCAAGCTTTGCAGTGAGTGCAGTGATTTGCTTATCGACCTTCTCAATCGCTTTTTTCGTCCGGTCAATCTCTGACTGCACGTCGATGAAGTCAAGAAGGTTCGCGAAGATCTCCATCTCGCCAATGACTGATACCGCAAGCTTCTCGGGTCGTGTTTGAGAGCGTGTGAGCGAGCCGAGGTTCGCAAGATGAGTGATCATCTCGCTATACGTCTCTACCACCTCTTGGCACTTCTTATCTGCAGTTACAACTTGCACCTCAAGAGGACTTTTCGGCGGCACATTCGCTTTCGCACGCATGTTTCGAATTGTTCGTATCACTTCTTGGACAGTCGTAACATCCGCCACAATGTCAGCATCCTGTATCGATGATGCTTCTGGAAAGGCGCTTGTCGCACAGAGAGTGCTTGAGGCGAGTGATTGGTCGTTCTCAGAAAAGAGAGACTTCTCAACGGCTGCTTTTTGAAAATGTCCCCAGAGCTCTTCCGTGATAAATGGCATAATCGGGTGAAGCATCCTCAAGAATGAGAGGAAGCACTCAGAGAGGGTCATCGCGATCCGTCGTGTATCCGCTGCATCACCCTTTCGAAGTCGAGGTTTAATGATCTCTAGGTACCAATCACAGAGGTCATCCCAGAAGAAGTGGTAGAGGGTGCCAGTTGCATGGTGAAATGCATACGTGTCATACGCTTGAGAGACTTTTTGGATGCTTTCGTTTAGCCGAGTAAGAATCCATCGATCTTCTGCTGCAAGAGGCCCAGTCTCACTGCTCGTTGTTGGTGCACGCAACTCCTCGATGATTGTCAGAGCAAGTTTTGCAGCATTCCAGATCTTGTTCGTAAGTGGGCGTCCGACTTCATCAAACTTCTTAAGCGATACTTGAGCTTGTTGTGCATCGGTTGCTGAAGTGAGCATGGTATATCGGAGTGCATCGGCTCCCACCCCAGCAAATCCATCCGGAAATCGCTCAGAAACTCTCTTGATCAGTCCTTCCATGTTAGCAGGCCGGGCTTCATGAATCGGTCCTTCGAGTTCTTCTCGAGTGGCCCCATCAATCACATGGAGCGGATCAATCCCATTTCCCTTTGACTTTGACATGGTTTCCCCATATTCATCACAGATGATGGAGTTAATGAGCACTTGATGGAATGGAAGTTCTTTGAGGTGATAGAGCCCAGTCATGACCATCCGAGCCACCCAGAAGAAGATGATATCTTTTGCGGTAACGAGCACACTCGTTGGATAGTACTTTTTTAGTTCTTCAGTTGCTTCAGGCCACCCGAGGGTTGAGTACGGCCACAGCGCAGCGCTAAACCATGTATCAAGTACGTCTTCATCCTGTGTCCATTCCGCTGGGCTTTGCTGAACCTGGGCAGGAGTTTGTGTATCAACAAGTACCTCTCCCGTTTCTTTGTGGTACCAGGCGGGAATGCGGTGGCCCCACCAGATCTGGCGACTGATACACCAGTCACGGGTATTCTCAAGCCACGAGCGATAGAAGTTGTCCCACCGTTCTGGAAACCATTTCAATTCTCCCGCTTTCGAGGCTTCCAGAGCTTTTTCTGCCAGCGGTTTCATTTTTACAAACCACTGGTCAGAGAGGCGGTATTCGATAATAGCCTTTGAGCGGTAGCTTCTCCCGACGGGAACGTTACGCTCTTCTATTGTCACCAAGAGCCCGAGTTCGTCCATAGCCTGAACAATAGCTTTTCTCGCCTTGAACCGATCCATCCCACGAAAAGGTTCCGGCGCCTCCTCGTTAAGGGTTGCATCCTCATTCATGATATTGATTTGGGCGAGGTTGTGGCGAAGCCCAATCTGAAAATCATTTGGATCATGGGCAGGGGTGACCTTCACACACCCTGTTCCGAATTCAGGGTCAACGAAGTCATCGGCGATAATAGTGATAGTTCTCTCAACGAGAGGGACAATGACTTCTTTCCCAATAAGGGACTGAAAGCGGGTGTCTTTTGGATTCACTGCGATTGCAGTATCACCAAGCATTGTTTCAGGTCGGGTCGTAGCGATTTCAATATGCCCACTCCCATCTGCAAATGGGTATTTTAGGTGCCAGAGGAATCCTGGTTCCCCACCATCTTTTGTTTCGACTTCATCGTCGGAGAGGGCCGTTCGGTCAATGGGACACCAGTTTACGATATACTTACCCCGATAAATAAGGCCATCATCATAGAGTCGCTTAAAAGCGAGATTCACTGCATCAGATAGCCCATCGTCCATCGTAAACCGAGTTCGGCTCCAATCACACGAACATCCTAGCCGGCGGAGCTGGAGGAGAATTTGATCACCGTATTTCTCTTTCCACTTCCAGATCCGTTCAATCATTCCCTCGCGGCCGAGCTCTCGGTAATTAATGCCTTCCGCATCGAGATGTTTTTTAACGACGCTCTGAGTGCTGATACCTGCATGGTCTGTTCCTGGAATCCAAAGAACGTCGTATCCTTTCATCCGCTTATAGCGGCAGAGGAGGTCTTGCATGGTGTTGTTTAATGCGTGACCCATGTGAAGTCGCCCTGTGACGTTTGGTGGGGGAATGACGATCGTGAAAGGGGGTTTGTCAGAGCTTGGATCTGCGGTGAAGCATCCACTCTTAAGCCACAGAGCATAAATGGCTTTCTCTACCTTGGACGGATCGTAGTGCTTTTCTTCAAGTGGAATATTCTCCTGCCGTTCCGTCATGATCCCTTGCCTTTTACTTTCGAGCCTTTTTCTTTCGATCGGTATTTTGCTGAGTTTCCAAGATGCAGCAAAGTTTGTAAGGACGGAGCATATCACCGTGTCGCTTGAGTGTCAGCTCTTTCGTTTCTCTTGTCGCTTGGCTATCCCCGACTATTTCATTGCAATCACTTGCGTTTTGGTACTATTCAGTCTCCTCAATAGGGGAGGGCTTAAATGTTGTAGTGGGCTAAATACCCCGAAAAATTAGTTTTTTCAGATGACACGCATTCCCTGTCGTAACAACCGCATAACAAATGCATTACAGATGTTTTGATTGTGTTCAGTAGCGAACAACTATGAAGAGGCGTTTTTCACAGATCTTCTCACTCTTGCCAGATTCCATCAGGGGTTATCTTCACTTTTTTATCTCTCCAATGATTCTTCTTGTCCGAGGTCGAGGCATTGGTGTTGTGTATCAGATTGGACTCATGACTCTCACTTGCACAGTACTCTATCAGTTAGACCTCTATATAGATATTTGTATGGGATGGCTACGAGTGCAGCCAAGTTTTCCAAATCGGATAGTTCCATATTTCCAAGGTGCATTAAGTATTATTACTTTTTCTTGCGTCCTACCGGCATTTATTGTGGGTTGTTTTTTGCCCCTCCGGTTGCAGTCTCTCTCACAGGGAAAAATTCCCACTCTAAGTTTACTCATTCAGACTCCGCAAACTTTCGTTCGCTGTGCTCGTTGCTTGTTATATCTCCTATCTTCTCAATACCGGCAATTTGTTCCAATTCTTGTCCTTCTTTTCTGTTTTCATAGTTCAGGCTCAACCGCAGAGCTGGTCCCTATGCAATACTATTGCTTAGTAGGTATTTGCGTTTTACTTTTTACCCTCTTTAACAAACTCCTATCATTCCTTCTCAGTCCTCCTATTGCCATTTTGGGTAGGTATCAGGTGGAGTATGCCCTGGAACAGGCCTCGCATGTGGTAGTAGACTCGTATTTTGAAGTTCTTTTCGTTGTGGGCGTGACGGCGTTGCTGCTCCTTGGGAGTATTCCCCTTTCAACGGAAGTTGCCGCATTCGGTCAACATCCCCACCTGTTCCTCCTGATTTCTGCTCTTGTAGTTTTTTGGTACTCTGGGATGCTTTTAGGGATTATTTGCCTGAAAAGAATCCACTTTCTTAGAAATTAAGAGATTTATAACGAAACGCACCAAAAGAAGCAGTCTGGACCTTCTGAAATGTTCAAATCGAAGATAGGCTAGGCAAAAAGCTCCGCTTATTTCATAACATATTGAGATTACAGCATTAAAAAAAGAGCCCATCTATTAAATTTTTTGAGAAGGAGCCGACATTGTATGTGTAGGCATGACACCATCCTTTCTGCGAGTTGGGGGCGATTCAAATTCTTGGATCGCTCCTTTTTTTTACTTTTTCTTAAAATTTTAGTGTTTTCTTTCCCTTTTCTCTTCAATTAGGCTCAATAGAGATCTTTGAATTTTTTTCCAGCTTGCTTTGAGCGGATAGCTAGGTAAATCTTCGATTTTATTTCTGATGATAATACCTGCAGATGGTCTCGTCCATCCTGAGGAACATATAAGGAGCTCTTTATGACGTATGTAGTAACTCGTCCCTGTCTTGGCACCAAAGATCGTTCATGTGTCGAGGTGTGTCCGGTTGATTGCTTTTACGATGTAAAGAAGAAAGAACTCAATTCTCGTTTTGGAGTAGAGACCTCGGGTAACGATGGCGATGATGCGGTTGGGATGTTGGTCATTCATCCAGATGAATGTATTAACTGTGGTGCATGTGAAACAGAATGTCCTGTCGAGGCCATTTTTGAAGATTCTGCTGTCCCTGACGCTGACAAAGACTTTATTACTATTAACGAGAGTGAAACAGTTCCGCTTGGTGATGAGCAGCTTGACCAGTTGCGGTGTACGAGTGCCTAGACCGATGTACTTCCATCGCTTTTATATTCAGAGAGGAAGCAGAGGAGAAAAATAGAGTGCGCTCTGAATGGGATACAGCGCGAAGAAAAAAAATTTGTCAGAGGCTCGCTCTGTCGCATGTTTGTTGTTTCTTCATCGTGTATTTCCTGCTGGGTTCAGCGAATGCTGAACCAACAGCCGTTCGGGCAGGTCAAAATCTGAAACAATCTCCTGCTACAGTTCTCAGCGAAGTCTCAATCCCCAGAAATTCAGGACTTGTTGTTTTTGACGTCAGGAGCGGAGAGCGAATTTTTACAGCCAATGAAAGAACTCCGCTAAAGCCGGCGAGTGTATTGAAGGTTTTAACGGCTCTCGCTGCCCTCGAACAACTTGGCCCCTACGAGCGCATGAAAACGGAGGTGCGAGGAGAAGATCTCGCTGGAAGCACCGTGAAGACGCTTATTCTCAAAGGATATGGAGACCCTTCGTTAGTTCAAGAAGATCTTTGGTTAATCGCTCGTAAGATTTTTCTTCGGGGAGTACGTAAGGTTGGGGCGATTCTCGTTGATGATTCGGTTTTTACCGCTCCAGCTCCGAGAAGAGGTGAGCGGGCATATCAGGCTGGTGGCTCTGCTTTGAGTCTGAATTATAATTCATTTTTCCTTGAAGTATGTCCTGTAGTGGGTCAGAGCAGGGCAGTCGTTACTCATGAACCACATGAGTTTCCAGTAAAGCTTCAAGGGCATATCGCAATTACGAGTAAGAAATCCTCTACCTATCGTGTGGATGAAGTGAATCCAGCTTCAAGAGAATTGCCACTTGTCTATCGCTTGAAGGGAAGCCTCAGACGCCAAGCTGGCTGCCAGACCGTTGCGAGGAGTGTGCCAGATCCAACTCTTTATGCTGGATATGTATTTCGCGGATTCCTTCAGAAAGAGGGAGTCGAGATTGTCGGTTCGGTAGAGAAAGGAGTTGCCTCAGATGACTCGGCTATTATCCATACGCACTATTCGGAGCCCCTCATTGATACGATTCGCCTCCTCAATCTGTACAGTAATAATATGATCGCAGAGCAACTCGTAACCCTGCTTGGCTCTTCAGGCGAGGAAGGGAGAGAGCAGTACGATAGAGAAAAAGGACTAGATCTCTTAGCCACCTTTCTCTCTCGTCGAGGGGTCCCTCGAGAAGAGTATGTTCTTAAAGACGGTTCTGGATTGAGTCATGAGAATCGACTGAGCGCAGATGCTCTCGCTGTTGTTTTACGAGAGGCTTTGACTCGCGAGGAGTTGCACATTGAATTTGCATCGTCTCTTCCAGTTGATAGTGAAAGTGGAACTCTTCTCAAAAAGACCTATCCGGGAATTCTCCGAGCGAAAACAGGGACACTCGATGGAGTAACGAGCCTGGCAGGCTCAGTGCAGAATATTCGAGGAAGAGACATTGGATTTGTTTTGATTCAGAATGAGGTGCGTTCTCGTGATGCAGCAGTCAAGCTCGAAAAACGCATCGTCCAGATTTTGAGAGATTCGAATTTTTAGAATACCCATGAATATTTGCAGATAGTCTTTCGGGTACAAGCAGCCATCCCTTACCTGATCCGATTTTTTTATGAGGCGCATCTGAAGCGACCAGAGAAGAAAGAACTTTTGGTTGACGGTTCTTTCGATAAGACGTTTTCGTCTTGCGTTAAAGAGGGTAGACTCTCAGGAACTACAACAGGGGAGTACGCGTGGCAAAAATCTGCCAAGTAAAGACATTTCGTCGGCAAAAGGACCGATTTAGGGGTAAGAGACTCGCGATGTCCCTCTGTTTACTTCTCTTGGCGTTGAGTTTCTGCGGACCCCAGAGTTTTGCTCAATCTTCTGCCCATACGCCTTCAGGAAGCCTTGCGCTCCCTGCCTCTAGTCAGGCTTCTAGGAGCTCATCGTTTCAGATACCGGACAAGATGCGGGGTCGGGTGCAGTTTTGGATTGATATTTTCAGCCGCTATGGCGAGCACCAGGCGGTGATACATCATCGAATGAAGCCCGAGATCGTTTTTGATGTCCTTGACTTTCAAGATAAGGGAGGGCGGTGGTCCGAAAAGAGATTATCAAGATATCGGAAGTCAAAAGAGGAAAAGCGATTTACAGAGATCCGACGGGCGGTAAGGTCGCTGTCAGAGGGAAGGGCTCCAAGAAGCCCTTTTGAAGCGCATATACAAAAACAGATGCAGATTTTAGGACCTGGGACGAAGAAGTATAGGGACTTGCTGAATAATGACTGGATCCGTTCTCAGAGGGGCATTCGAGAGAGGTACCGCGAGGCAGTTGAGCGCTCAGGTCGTTACCTGCATATTATCGAGAGGACTTTTGTTCTTGAATATGGACTTCCGATTGAGTTAACTCGCCTTCCTTTTGTTGAGTCTTCCTTTGACTATAAGGCTTATAGCTCTGTAGGAGCTGCTGGAATTTGGCAATTTATGCCTGCAACCGCAAGGACGTATGACCTAAAGGTTTCGCGTGTAGTTGATGAGAGAAGAGATGTAACTGCTGCTACAAAGGCGGCTGCGCGTTATTTAAGTGATGCGTACCGGAAACTTGGGACATGGCCGCTGGCCCTGACGTCCTATAATCATGGTGTCCATGGGGTATTAAGAAAGGTTAAGAAACTCGGAACGAAAAATATCTCGTCTATTGTAGAGCGGATTCATGATCAGCCATTCGGATTTGCTTCCCAAAATTTCTATCCTGAGTTTCTAGCAGCCCTAGAGATTTATGAAAATCCTACCGCCTATTTTCCAGGAGTTCAGATACAGCCAGCGAATGAGCTCTACCGCCGAAGATTAACCCGAGCTATTTCGGCCTCAGAGCTAACGAGACGACTGGGAATTTCTCAAAATGAGCTGCAAGAGGTTAATTATGCTCTTCACAGTCATGTGTGGAAGGGGAGGTACTCAGTGCCTGCTGGCTACACTCTCAATGTGCCAGTCAAGTTTAAGAATCAACTCGCATCTCTCCGTCTTCCAAAAGATACGGTTGGAAAAGGTCTGAGCTATCAAGTACGTCGAGGAGACACTCTCAGTAAGATCGCGCGCCGTTTCGATTTGAGTGTTGAGGAGTTAATGGGTATTAACGGACTCTCATCAGATCTTGTTCGGATAGGGCAGAGATTGGTAGTTGGAAATTCAAGCGAGAGAGAGAGTGGGTCGAGCATAGTAGCGTCTGGTTCACATACTTACCTTGTTCGTAGTGGAGATACCTTATTTTCAATTGCAAGGAGTCACCGAACGACGGTAGATAGCCTGAAGCGTGCGAATAATCTTCGTTCTTCTCGAATATACGTCGGACAGAAGTTGGCATTACCTTCAGGTGTAGTGGTCGGTCGGGGGGAAGAAGTAATTTATCGAGTCAAGCGAGGCGACTCGCTTTGGGCGGTAAGTAGAAGATTTGGAGTTTCACAAGGAATTATTCGCTCACGCAATAAACTCCGGTCTTCAATACTACGGATCGGACAGCGCCTGTATATTCCAAGGTAATCTGTGTATGCAAAAACGAGATAGGGGGCTCTTGCCACAGAATGACCCCCTATCTGTATCAGATTTTATCTAGAAACCAACGTTCATGACGGCGAGAGTTGCAAACTTGCAAGCCACCGCTTTGCTTTATGCCTCCTGAGAAGCCACCTCGGAGGAAGCATCTGCTGCTGGCACGTCCTCCACCTTGATTTCGGCAGGAGTGCTCTCTTCATCTTCGATCTCTTCCTCTTCGAGTGGAACAGAGAGGATAGCTGCTTTTTGTAGCTCTAATTGAGCGCCTTGGTACTCAATATCCTTCATCGCATCGAAGAATTCATCGGCTGATTTCTGTTCAAAGTCAAAGAAAGAATATTTCTCTCTCAAGCATGACCGCTTCAGTTCTGGAGCAGCATCCCCCATCGTATCTTTTAGTAATGCAAGAAAGCCATCTTCTGTGAGTCCCTCTTCAGTACCAACCCCTACGTAGAAACGAATATCCTTTCTTGTTGGTTTTGGCTTCGGGCGTTCTTCAGACCGTCGCTCTTCATTCCCATCCTCATTTCTCTCGTAGCGTTCCTCGCTATCTCTCCCTCGTCGACGCTCTTCCCGGTGGTCTTCACGTCCACGTCTGCCGCCTCGTCCTTTACCGCTGGCTTTGCTCTCTAGCTCCGGCATTGTTCTGAGGAACTGATGGAGTAGGTAAAGAGTAAAGCTTCTTTGCTCGCCACTTTTTTCAATGAGGTCGGCGTACTCAACAATCTCTGAATCCTCCGTCGTGAAGGATGTTGCTTCTTCCTGGAACCGAGAAAAGCGAGCCTGAGCAATCTCTTCAGCACTTGGGAGCGATTTTTGAGTAAAGTCGAACTCAACTACCTTCTTGAGGAAATGAAAATTCCCAAGATCCATAGAGCCAATCAGGCTTACCACTCGCTTTAGACGGCTTGAAGAATCAGGCTGTCCAAGCCGATGCAAATAGATCTCTGGATCCTCTGGAGTTGCGTAGTGCACCACCATATCAAACTCTTCGACAGGAAAAGCTCTCCCCGAGACATCGGTCAAGATGAGGATATGTATCTCTCCATCTCTCACGGATTCCATAGTGGTATGGATTGCTCTGTCAGGTATGTTGCCAATCAACTTTTTTGCTTTAAGCCCCTTCTTCTTCAGCATCACCTCAAGTAAGTCTGTATCCGATGGAGAGTTGCAAAATACTATTGCCCGCACATCGCTTCCTGTTTCAAAAAGTGTCGCAAGCGCTTCTGGTTTGGCGAGTAAATCGTGTCCAATATCGTAGTATTCGTGAGAAAGTTGAACTTCTTGCTCTTTATCTAAATTAACAGTCTTGCAGCTTTCTCCGCGGATGTGTCGATTGATAGCAGCATTTAACGTGAGTGGTATGGACTCAGCGCAGAAGCATACCTGAACCTGCTTGAGGGTTTCCAAGAAATTTTCAAACGCTTCACTACCTGGAATTCTAGCCCCTGATGAAAAGCCAAGAAATGCAACGGTAGTTATATTGAGGGCTGCGATGTCTTTTGCCGCAGCGGTATCGAAGCTTGCCAAAATGACAGGAGCCCCGTCTTTCACTGAAAGTGATCCCTCGCCGTTGAAGCCATCCGCTTCACTTACTTCCAGTTCGATCGGAAGCACATCACACTTTGTCAGAATCTGAGGAATATCATTCGGTGTTGGCGTGATGACCAGTGAGCGAGCCTCTGTAGAGGACTTATCTGCAAGAGAAAGAATGATTCCAGCCTCTGTTGCAATATTATCGCGGTTCGACTCAACGATGATGTTCTCGCCAGTTTGAAGCTCTTCTACCATACGGACTTCAAGTGGTGATGCTTCTTTGCCTTTGAGTGAGTTTTGTAGTGTTTCATTGGTGAGAAATTGTTCGTAGTTCATATTCCTGTTCCGTTTTTCTCCAGTCTTAGCGGGATTTTTACTCTATCCCCGCAGAAATTCTCGATTCTTTTCACAGGCCTATGTTTCACAGGCCCACTTTTCACAGTCTCATTTTACACAGTCTCATAAGGTCCGCCGTTGATGTGGTAGACTCGTTTGATTAATTTCCTTTTGCCCAATCTCTTGCTGTAAGCGACTCTTCCAAGAAAGGAGCAAGGAGTCCCCACGTAGTGCAAGCAGTTGTCTTCTAAAAGTGCCTCTAGCCTTAAGAACGGCTAAGAGCGAGAGGAAATGGATCCTGTCATGAGACTTAATACCCGTATTTGTACCCTAAATGGTGCTGAAATGAAATGTATGGCATAGGATTGGGGGGCAATCGGTGACACGAGCACAGAGGTTGCCAGTCCAGAGGAGGGAGCGTTTGATTTCTATCATGAATACAGGTATTTAGGTAAGATAGAAGGCAAACTATGACTCATGCGAATGCGAGAATACTTCAACTTATGGTCTGTTTTGGGGCTTTGCTTGGCTGCGCCCAGCTGCAGATTCCACTTCACAATACTGAAGTTTCTACCAAAACCGCTCAGCCTCAGGAGCTTGGTTCAGGCGTTATTCGTGAGGATGGGGAAGAGGGAGAGAATTCTCAATGGCTGTTAAAGCGAGCGTCCGCCCTGCTCCGCTCAGAGAAATCCTCACGGGAAACATGTACTCAGCGTTCTTTCATCTGGCTCGGTGCTGTGTGTGATGGGATGAGTCGTGAAGAAGGTGTACAGCCTTCGCAAGACGTGTGCGAAACCCGTATCGGTATTGCTGAGAGTTTCGATAGTGGACAGCCAGGAGATCAAGAGGTGTTTCTGTTATCTACCAGAGATGGAGCATGTCTTGAGCTGGGAAGACTCCCTTCTCGCGGAGATCACTTTAGGTTGAGCCGAGATAAAACGCGAATTGTAGCGGCCTATCGGAATGCGGTATCACTGATTGATCTTCCTTCTTTACAATTGAGAAAAAAATTAGAACGGCTTAGTTCTGATATCCAATCTCTTGATCTTAGCCCAGTCGATGATATCGCATTGATTGGCGGTGGTGATGGCAGAATATACCGTTGGAGGTGGAAGGAAGAATATCATCCCTCTGAGCCCGCGACAGGTCGTTTTGATTTAGAGCGGTACTTTTCGCACTCGAGTGTCGTGAGTGCTGTTCGATTTCATCCGAGTGGCCGAATTTTCTTCTCAGGCGATTGGAGTGGGAATGTAGTGGCAGTTCTTGGATATGAGCAGGATGCTCATGGGGGTCGTTACGATAAAAATATATTTGGAACGGGCTTTTTCACCGATGCAACGCGAACTGAAAAAATTCAGCAGGGGAGGAATGGGCGAATTGAAGACCTGGTTGCCTCACATGACGGGAAGCTGCTTTTTGTGTCGGAGGGTTCTGGTGCTGTGACGGTTTGGCAGTTGAGAGGCTTGAGCCAAGTAGCTCGGTTTGCTCCTCACAGAGGTATGATTAAGTCTTTGGCGATTTCCCCGCAGGTCAGAAGAATCGCTACGTATGGGAGAGACCAGCGGGTGGTGATAACCGAGCTTCAATCGAGGTTTGATTCGGCTCTTGGAAAAACGATGTACAGGAGTAACACTGTGCAAGAGTGGGCCGTTCCAGGAGTACAGGTTTTAACCTTCATTGATGAGAGTACTTTGCTTGTAGGAACTGCTAAAGGGCTGCAGGCTCTGACGGTAGATTGAGAAACAAGAAGTCGAAGAGACGGGTAAAAAGGTATAGCTGTATGGAACAAGAGAAACAGGAACCCCCAATTCCTACGCGACTGCGGTTTATAGCGCGTATTCTTATCCCGATTGCCTTGTTCGTGGTCATTAGCGATCAGTATACGAAGAATCTGGTTGTCCAACACTTTGAACCGCTCGAGTTGCTGCCCGTTATAGATGGATTTTTCAATCTCACGCTGCATTATAACAAAGGTGCTGCGTTCGGGCTTTTTCATGATTTGCCAGATGGAATACGACAAATCACCCTCTGGGGAGTGTCCGGGCTGGCGGTGCTGGCGGTGCTGTACTTTCTCCTTTACGAATTCTATGCAGATCGGTTGGGTGTTATCAGCATGTCGCTCATTTTAGGTGGAGCGATTGGAAACGGTATCGACCGTGCAGTTTTAGGTAAGGTAGTTGATTTCTTAGATTTCTATGTCGGTTCCTATCATTGGCCTGCTTTTAATATTGCCGACATCGCGATATCCGTTGGAGCTGGACTACTCGTGATCATCACGATTTTTGATCGCTTTCGCGCCAAGCCGTGACACGAATTTCTCTCCGTATCGACTCATAAACGGTATTTCGGAAAACCTATTCGTGTTGTACCTTTGGAAATAGCGTTTCACTTCGGGTCAAAATACCTTGTAAGGAGAGTTATGAGGGTGAATTTACTGCTTTTCCGATTTCCTATTTATCTGATCGCCTTCGCCTTGTTCAGCCTGGTAGTAATGGCAACATCTGGCTGCTTTTCAAATGATGCAAAATCGCAATTCGATATAGACCGTCAGCAGCGGGAAGAACAAATTGCTCGCCAAGAAGAGGATAAGGAGCGGCTTGAGAGAGAAAGACTAGAGCTTGAGAGGCAAAAGTTTTGGAATGAACAGCTGAAGAGGTACGAATGATGCAAAGAGGGCAAAGTTTGGAAGGAAGACCGACAAAACTATCGAGACGGAGAGGAGTCTTGGCCGGAGGCTCTTTAGCTCTGAGTGCTTCGATCAAAGGCACAGCGAGTAGTACCTTGCGGGGAAATGGATTGAGGTGTGTGGGAGCGACACTGCTTGCGCTCTCGCTTGGAGCGTGTGGTACAGGATTTGATTTCTTCCCGGAAGAGCCATCGAGTACAGGGGCAGTCACGGGAGGTGCTATCGGGGCTGGTCTTGGGGCGGTAATAGGCAGTCAAACGGGAGATGCTCTTGGTGGAGCAACGATCGGAGCTCTTGCGGGTGCTGGGGCTGGATATGCTATCGGTGATGCGGTGTCTGAGAGAGATGATCGCTATGCGGCCCAGCAACAGACGATTGAGCGTCAAGCCGCGATGTTGAAGGCACAACAAGCAGAGTTAGAGGCGTTAAGAAAGTTGTCATCTGATCAAACGAGTCCGTATATTTCATCGCCAGTTGCTTCGGGCGGAAGTCAGGGAGCGATGTATAACTCTCAGCAAACACAGGTCTCCGAAGTTGGTCCGACAATTCCTGGCGGCAAGAAGTTTCTTGATCCGTCAACGTTGAACAATCCCTTTTTATCGAGTGGATACCAATACGGCAGTACCCTGCAAGGGCGGCAAGTTGGGAGAGGCGCGAATCAGCCTTATGTACAGCAGGAATCGCTCTCAGGGGTTGGAAGTTCTCAAGCGCGCATCGGGGCCGAAGTACAGTTCCAGAAGAAAAAGAGTCATAGCTCAGTTGTTGGGTCAACTTTGTCAGCAGCTACTACGCCATCATCGTACGAGAAGCGGGGGGTGGCATCTTACGACAAGCGGGGAGTGGTTTCCGAGAGCGGACGTAAAGATGCTCCAGCAGCACGCATCCCAAGCCAAGCTCTGAAGACAAAAGACATAAAGCCTAGTGCACCTGTTACCAAGGTCGCAAAATCAAATGGCGCTACAAGTAAGAAGAAAGTTGAATCGAGCAAAAAGGTAGTAGTTGCGGCTCAAAATGTGCGAGGGGCGCTTGAGCCTTCTGCTCTCCTTGAAGGAGAGGAGTCATTGAAATCAAGTAATGCGAAATCGAGCCAGGCGGAATCTCCTGTTCAGTCGAATTTGAAACCGAAGTCGAGTCTGGGGATTGCCCTCGAGGTTCCAGAAAAAGCCCCGAAATCGCCCTCGGTTTCTAA
>RFPC01000046.1 GCA_009926305.1 bacterium | reverse complement strand
TACTCTCAACCCTGAAAGAGATGGTTGTCCTCATCGTTTTGAGCTTCTCTGTTGCCTATGTAATTTCACCGCTTCTTGAATGGCTGGAAAAGAGAGGGGTATCAAGACATGTAAGTGTCTTATTTGTCGGGATAGCCATTCTCTTTGCTGCAATCATTGCTTGTGCGACGACTATTCCGACACTACTGAGGGAATATCGCCTACTCATCAATAACTTTCCGAGTTACATGGATTCTGCGCGAGAACGCGTGGTGCCGATCATCGGAATTATTTCGCCGTACTTGCCACAAGCCTGGGTTGAAGCGATTGATTCAGGAAGTATCTCTTCATTGCTTGCTCTGAATGAAAATATTCCAAAAAGAGTTGTTGAGGCGCTTTGGAATACGCTTCTGGGTGGATATAATCTTACGCTGTCTCTCGTGAATGCGTTTATATTTCCATTCGTTGTGTATTACATCGCAATCGACCGGCACCGTCTCTACGATGGCTTTCTTTCTTGGATACCTTTTCTTCAAAGAAAGAAGGCAGCCTTAATGCTGAATGAGATTAATGAACAAGTGTCCGCGTATGTGCGAGGACAGCTACTTGTTGGGTTCATTATGTTCCTGCTTTTTTCAATTGGGCTTGGCTTTATGGGGGTTGAGCTGTGGTTGTTAGTGGCATTTATTAGTGGATTTGGGAATCTGGTTCCGTATGTAGGCTCCATAGTTGGTGTGTTACTTGCCACTATCATGGCTTTGGTTACGTATGGAACCTTTACCTCTGTTTTATCGGTGTGGGGGTTGTACGCAGTTGTTCAGATGCTGGAGGGAACATTCATTACCCCCCGTGTCATTGGAGGAACGCTTGGTCTTTCACCTCTTGTGGTCATATTGGCATTAATTGCTGGAGGTAGTCTCCTGGGTCTCCTTGGAATATTCTTGGCGGTGCCTACCGTTGCGGCACTCAAGGTCATCATTCGCCATCTACACATCTGGCTAATGAATAAAGCGGATATCTAGAGAGGACAAGCTATGTCTGAGAGTCTAGATCTGGAGAGTATCAGAGGATTACTTGAGCTTGCCATTGCTGAGGACCTTCCATCTGGCGATGTTACATCACAGAGTGTCGGTATTACTAACCAGTCTGCCCACGGAGAGATTCGAGTTAAACAGGACGCCGTAGTATGCGGACTTCCCGTCTTGAATGAATTAGCGAGATTGATGGGAAGAAGTCTTGTTGTAGATGCAAAGGTAGTAGATGGCACAGAGGTCTGTTCTGGTACTCTTGTGGCTTCATGTGCCGGTGACTTGGGCGATCTTCTTGCTTTCGAGCGAACGGCTCTTAACTTTCTTCAACATCTCTCAGGAATCGCTACGCATGTGCGAAGTCTGGTAGCTCAGGTGCATCATGTAGAACTGTTTGACACGCGGAAGACCACCCCAGGATATCGTGAACTTGAGAAGTATGCTGTTCGGATAGGGGGTGGAAGGAATCACCGAATGTCGCTCTCTGACCAAGTCCTGATCAAGGATAATCACGTCGATGGAGTTAGGAAGACGGGAGGAGAGCTTGTTAGGCAGGCTCGTAGTGTGGCTCCCAAAGGAGTTTTGATTGAGATCGAGGTAAGGCACTTTGAGGAACTTGAAGAGGTTCTCCACAATCGCCCAGATGTTATTCTCTTGGATAATATGGCTCAAGAGAGCTTAGAAAAGTCGATAGCGTATATCCGTACTCATGATCACAGCATTCCAATTGAGATCTCCGGGAATATTACCAAGGAGCGCTTCGAAGAGCTCGAAAATCTCGCGAGAGACTATAAGAATCTGCGTGCATCAATGGGCAGTCTCACATACGGGGCTGGATGGATTGACTTCTCGTTGATCATTCAGATGCAAAGCTTATAGAGAATGAAGTAGAAGATGAGAATTACGAGAGCTGAAAAAGAAGCGCGCCATGGATTTGAGGCTGAAGCTCGCGTTACTTCGCCTGCATGTGAGTTTTATTGGGAGCCTGAATGTGATTCAACGATGGATGAAGCGAAGTGTCTTGTGCGTCAAGGAGTAGCGCTTCCTTTTTTGTATGGAGTTGATTTCCAGAGAAGTGGCAGAGGTAGGAAAGGACATGCTTGGGAACATGTTGGGAATAGCCTTGCTATTACGATAGCGCTCGATTCGTTCATACATGCCCATGCGTGTACAGGGCTCTCTCTCGTGGTAGGCATGTCAATCGTTAAGGTGTTACATCGCTACGGTATAGAGCTTCAGTTGAAATGGCCGAATGACCTGCTTGATAGTGAATCATACAAAAAGATTGGAGGCATACTCGTTGAGTTAATAGAGTTCGAGCAGCAGCAGGTGCCCCTCGTTGGAGTTGGCCTCAATTTCGGTGATACGCCAAAGGACGTGCCAGAGGCGGGAGCTCTCCAGATAGAGGCTTCTGGTCCTACTTTTGCAGGTGAGCTGACAGCAGGACTGCTTACAGACGTAGAGCGTTTTCGAGAGAGTGGATTTGCTCCGTTAAGGAATGAATTTATAAAATGCCTCGCATTTGTTGGGGAGTCCATTGAGTTCTTTGTCGGAGATGAGCATCATGAAGGAGTTTTCAAGGGAATCAGCGCTGAGGGCTGGCTTGTTGTAGAAGAGGATGGCCAAGAACAAGCCTATCATACGGCAGAATATCTTCGAAGGAGAGAGCATGTTGCTGGCATTTGATATAGGCAATACAAGTACGGTAGTTGGCTGCTTCCATGGAAAGGAGTTGCGTACCGTTGTGCGGATTAGAACGTGTCAAGAAAGGACCGTTGATGAGTATGCCTCTATTCTTTTTCCCGCATTGGAGCGTCGTTTAGGACAAGAAGTGCAATTTGATTCTGCAATCATATCGAGTGTCGTGCCTCCAGTTGTCCCCTATATGGTCTCGGTATTAAAAAACGAGCTAGATATTGAGCCGCTTCTTGTTGGTCCAGGGATTAAGACGGGTATGCCAATAAGAACCAAGGACCCGTCTGCAGTGGGTGCAGATAGAATTGTGAATGCAGTTGCGGTACGTGAGAAGTATCAATGCCCTGCCGTCGTTATTGATTTTGGTACTGCAACGAGCTTCGATGTGATCTCAGGTGAGGGGGACTATCTTGGGGGAATTATCGCACCAGGAGTCCAGATCTCTCTGGATGCATTAGTTGGAAAAACAGCCAAGCTGCCAAGAATTCAGATTCATCCCCCTGAACAGGTTATTGGTAATGATACTGAGTCAGCGATGCGCTCAGGCGTCGTATTGGGATACCAGTGTTTAGTCGAAGGGTTGATTGAAAAACTGAGAGAAGAGCTTGGTGAGATTTCGACAGTTGTTGCTACTGGTGGTTACGGACAGCTCTTTGCCGATAGGCTTTCAACTATCGATATTTTTGAACCAGATCTTACGTTAAACGGACTGCGTCTGATTGCTGATAAGAATCTTGAGAGGTGCTAGCGGCAATTATACTTTCCTTGTCCTGAGAAACTGCAGAAGATTCTTTGAGTGTTTTGCAAGAGATGAAACAAATGCCCGTTTTCGTCTCCAATCTCCAGCAGGCTCGGCTGGAAAACCAAGATAATCACCAGCGTGCCTCAGTTTTCTTGTGACTCCAGATTGAGAGCCCACACGAACCTTATCAGATATCTCAACGTGATCCGCCACACCGCTCTGTCCACCGAGCACTACTTGATTTCCTACCGTAGAGCTTCCTCCGACACCTACCTGAGCGCAGAGCATACTATGAGAGCCGATAGTGACGTTGTGACCAACCTGCACAAGATTGTCGAGCTTCGTTCCAGTAGCGATGCGTGTTTCTCCAAAGGTTGCTCGATCAACACACGCATTGGCACCGATATCAACCCGATCTCCCAGGCGAACAATCCCAAGTTGTGGAACTTCCGCTATGCCAAGTTTCTGATCAGGAACATAGCCGAAGCCATCAGAGCCGATAGTAGCACCATTCTGCAAATAGCAATCATTTCCTATGATAGAATCTTCGCGAATAGTGACTCTCGTATGAAGCGTGCATCGTTCACCGATTGTTACATCATTATAGATCACGACATGGGGGAAAATAGTTGTACCTTCTCCGATGGAAACATTATCTCCAATTACTGAGTATGCACCGATAGTCACAGAGGAGCCAATCGAGACGTTTTCTCCAACAAACGCAGTCGGGTGAATAGCACTAGCCTGAGATATCTCGCGTTGAAAAAAGCATGGTATCAGCGCTAGAAAGCTTTCATAGGGAAACTGGGAAGAGAAAATGTTAACACCTCTGAGCTCCTCAAGTATCTCAATGCCTTCTATAGCAGCTGGATGGAGGATTACTCCATGCACTTCTGAATCACGGATCAGAGTGATATCTCTTGATGAAAGTTGTTTTGATTTTGAAAAGTAGATCAACGTTTGGGGTTTCGGATCATTAAACGCCGACAATCCGTGAACTGGTTTTTCCGCATCGTGCACTATTGAGAAACGAAGCTCGGAGCGCCCGCTCATTGAGGAGCTAATCTCAGTGGCAGTCAGGGAAATGTCTTTTAATGGGGAAAAGATACGCATCGCCTAACAGATTCATGCCTATCGGCTATACGGTCAAGTAGTCCGGGGAAAATAAGTGAAAAAGCGAGGTAATTCGGGATATGGGGGAGAAAATCGACGCCCCCACTCTAGATGGGGACGTCCCTGACCTGATGAAAGTCCTCGAAGTGGTTGTGCCTAGGGAAGCTCGAAAGCAATTGGGAGGTTATCACATCCAAAGCTTCAACACCTTCATCACAAGAGTTAGGATCGCTCTGATTTGCCTGAAGGGCAACGGCTGCAATTAAGAATCCAAGTTTCACCTAGTGATTTGCGCAATATGCTCATGGGGTCTCGGAAATCATTGCACTATTCGTCCGAAGTCCATCGAACTATTAAAATGCTTACGCCATAGAGTAAGAGGAGCGGCCCTGCCATAAGAAACTGTGTCAGAATATCAGGCGGAGTAAGGATTGCCGAAATAACAAAAGCTCCAACAATAGCATACCGAGCATAGCTCGTGAGGGTTGCCGAAGTGATCAGTCCGAGTTTGCCGAGAAAAAATGCGAGAATTGGTATTTGAAATATAAGGCCAAATCCGAGCATGGCTTTCAAGAACATACTGAGATACTCACTGATTCGTATGGTAGGAGTTATTGTTCCAAGTGACTCATACTGTGCTCTGAAGAACTCAAGAGCATACGGAAGCACAATCAAGAAGCAGAAAGCGGTTCCCAGCGAAAAAAGCAGTGATGAGCCGGCTACGAAGGGAAGTGCCAACCGCTTTTCTTTCTCAAGTAAACCTGGACAAATAAAGAGCCACAGTTGATAAAAAATTATAGGAGTAGCTACTATAATACCGCAAAATAGGCTGAGTTTCAGTCTCAATATGAACGCTTCAGCCGGACCAGTACCAATCAGTTCAGCATCGCCAAAATAGGCAGCATAGGGAGCGGTAATCCACTGAAAAACCTCTCCACTAAAAGACCAACATCCTATTGTAGTTCCTCCAATTGCGAGCGCCGCATAAAGAATCCGTTTTCTAAGCTCTGCAAGGTGATCCCAAAATGATAAGTCTTGAGGCTCATGATCAAGCGAGGCACTTTCTGCTTTGCTGTGCGTCTGAGGATCTTCTATGGGTTGCTGTGCGGTGCTCATGTAGAACTCTTGTCCTCACTAGGCGTATCTAGAGCATCAGTAGCCTGTTGAGAAGCTTGTCGGACCTCTTCGGTAATCTCGCTTTTCACGGTCATGAGAGATGTTTTCGCCTTCGTAATGTCTTGTGAAATCTCTTTCGCTGGAGTGTACATGGTGTTGTACAGTTCTCGGCGCATGGCATCGGTTTGATTTCGAAACTTTCCAAAAAAGTGAGCAGCCTTTTTCGTTGCCTCGGGCATACGCTCGGGCCCCACAACAAGGAGGAGCACGATACAGATAATAGTTATTTCGGGGAGGCTAATTCCAAACATAATGCAGGCATTTCACTCTTTCATGTCATCGTCACTCTACTCTAGTTACGGTAAAAAGCATAACGAAATGCCGACTTTAGCGGTATGTTGGCAGAAAAAGATTGATTGTATGGGGTAAAGGCGCTTGTTAGTCCTTCTGAATTTTCAACAGCGCTACATGTTGATACGCGAGTAAGGAGGGCCACAGCTTCATAAGCTGTAAACGAGCTCGAGAGAACGTATGAAAGGCTCGATTATCAGTGAGATATCTTGGAAGAATAAGTTCTAGGGGCTCAATGGTCCCAGAGGTTTCGATGACGGCACTCTGCGGTAGAGCACGAAGAAGTTGGTGAAAGCGCCTTCGCGAGAAGAACTGGAGATGCGTGCGGTCGAGGGGGCCTCGCTCCATGTACTCGAAGTAGCCGAAGGCCATCATAAGACGGATTGCCAAATGTGTGATGTTTGGAACCGAGATGAGCACCAGGGCATCGGGGGCAAGTCGAGGTTCGAGCCTTGTTAAGAACTCGAACGGATTGGCCATGTGTTCCAGTACGTCAAGGAGTAAGACACAATCAAAAGATATCTCCTGTGGGAGTTCCTCAACACTGGGTGTAATACGCTCGTAGAGCGGAGCGAGTTTTTCCCTCGTATTCGGATCAATCTCAACGGCACACCTTCTCTCAACTCCCCGATCTTTCAGGAATTGGCCAGCAATACCGCTACCGGGCCCAATATCAAGCACCACACTATTTTCTTGGATTGATTCAAGGTGTTTGAAAGCCCAGGTATGGCTTGAGCCAAAGAATGGCTTCGCTTCGTATCGTTCAAAGGGGTCTCGAGACATACACCAGATGCTGAGCTATTCAGGAGGAACATTCAACACCCCTATGGTATATTTCATGGGAAACTTGACCCATTCGCTGCTTCTTTCCATATTGAAGGAGAATAACTCTGTTCGGAGTCGCACTATGTATAATCGAAAGCTCCATTTTCATTTCACTGGTATTGGCGGTAGTGGAATGAGTGGAATTGCAGAGATTCTCCTCAATAACGGATATGCAGTATCTGGCTCAGATATTTCAATAGGGGCTTCGTGTACGAGATTGCAGGGGCTTGGTATCGAGATCGTTCGTGGTCATGCCGCTTCGCACGTCCCAGAGAGTGCTTCTCTTGTAGTGTACTCATCAGCGGTATCACTTGATAATCCTGAATTAGAGGAGGCACGACGTCGTAAAATTCCAGTGGTGAAACGAGCCGAGGTTCTCGCTGAGCTCATGCGATTGAAGTTCGGTGTTGCCGTTGCAGGGGCCCATGGAAAAACATCTACAACGAGTCTGATCGGTTGGATTTTTGAGCATGCAGGGCTCGATCCCACTGTGGTTATTGGGGGACAAGTAAAACAACGGCATTCAGGCGGTCGAAAGGGAGATGGAGATTTTCTCATTGCAGAGGCTGATGAGAGTGATCGCTCATTTCTTCTGCTTAAGCCAGCCGTTGCACTTGTCACAAATATCGATCGTGAACACATGGATGCTTACGAATCAGAGGAAGATCTTCAACAAGCGTTTGAACAGTTTATTGGCTCAGTTCCTTTTTATGGGCTCGCGGTTCTCTGCATTGATGATCCGTATCTCGAGACTCTTTCCAAATCATTTCCCCGTCGGATTGTGACCTACGGCTTTTCAAATGATGCAGAGATACGGGGCGAGGTTCAATCAGTTGATGTTGAGGGAACTCGCTTGAAAGTCTTTGTGGGTGGTGAATCGTGGCTGTCAGTCAAGTTACCAATGATTGGACGGCATTTTGCACAGAATGCTTTGGGCGCGATTGCGGTTGCCTTGGAGTTTGGTCTTTCAGCGGAACAGGTTCAGGGAGGATTAGAAACATTTCCAGGAGTGGAGCGGCGTTTAGAGCCTCTTGGATCGGTGCAGGGAGCACTCTGTTTTAGTGATTATGGGCACCATCCAGTCGAGATTCAAGAGACCTTACGCGCGCTTCGTGAGGGTTTTCATGAGACAGGGAGGAAAATCCGGGTGATTTTTCAACCGCACCGGTATTCACGAACAGAACAAAGCTATTCCGAGTTCTGTGAGTGTTTTACCGATTGTGATGAGCTGTGGGTGACCGAAATTTATGCAGCGGGTGAAGCACCGCGTGCTGGGCTCTGTGGGGAGAAGTTCGCTGGTGATATCCAACATGTGAACGTGAATTTTCTTGAAAATCTCAACGAAGCGTTAGAGGCACTTTTCGAAACGTTCTCAAGCAAGGATCTTGTTTTGTTCCTAGGAGCAGGCTCGATTGGAATTCGGGGGGCACATTTGGTGACCGAGAAAGGTGTCGAGAGAGATGCTGCATGAGCCGAGATAACACAGATATCACCTCGATACCGCTTAGCAATGAACTACAAAACGCAGGGATTCAGTTGCGGCGGGGGGTATCAGCCCGTGATCTCACTACTATGCGGGTAGGAGGGGCTATTCGTGAACTTTATTTGGTGCCTTCCGTCGAGGCACTACACACTCTTCTCAAGCATCAATCTTTGGTTGATACCGAGAGCCCCTTTCTACAAGCCCTCGGAGCGGGAAGTAACTCGCTTTTTCCTGATGAAGAGTTCGTCTCCCCACTCGTACGTCTTATGGGTGATTTTAAGAGTTTTTCAGAGACTGAAGACGGCGGTACATTTCGGGTTGGCAGCGCAGTCGGGTTGATGAGATTTGCTCGCGTGGCGAGCGAAGCTGGCTATGCAGGCCTTGAATTTGCTGGTGGTATCCCTGCGACATTTGGGGGTGCTATCCGAATGAATGCTGGTGCGCATGGCGGAGAGCTTGGTGACCTCATAGAGAGTGTACGGGTTATCCTTCCTGACGCAGAGGTGCACACATTCTCCAGGCATCAGCTTGAGTTCCATTATCGCTCGTGCTCGCTTCCTGCTGAATCTATCATTTTAGATGCTGTAATTAAGCTAGCAAAATCGGATCGGGTGCGAGTGCAGGAGCGTCTTGTAAAAAACTTGGAATATCGGAAAAAGACTCAACCACTCTCGCTTCCGAGTTTTGGCTCAACCTTTAGAAATCCTTTGCGTAGCACTGAAGATGACAGTGGGGGGCAGAGTGCGGGAGAGCTTGTTGAACTGGCAGGTTTAAAGGGAGAGCGTTACGGAGGAGCAGAAATCTCAGCTCTTCACGCAAATTGGATTGTGAATCCCTCTCGAACGGCCACCGCGAAAGATATTCGCAGTCTGATGGTCCAAATCCAAAGAGAGGTAAGAGAACGTAGCGGGGTTGATTTGGAGCCGGAAGTAATCGATTGGGCGGCAAGAGATGTCGTTCCCCACGGGATTCGCGAATGATTTACATCTCATTCTTGCCAGAAATGATAGGGTCAGGGAGAATCTGATCGGTAAGCGTCAGAGCTTCATTGATGAAGGAAAGCTGGTGAGATACGTCGGGAATCGAGTAAGAGACATAGGAAGCTTTCTTGCTGGTTGTTTTCTTGTGATTGTTTTGTTGGGTGTTATTCCTGCTTTCTTTTCTCATAGTGGATTGCCAATCTTCTCAGTTTCAATGATCAAGTCTCGGTTTGCCTCTGTTATGCATGATCGAGAGGTGCTCCTTCCGGCGGAGCTTCTTCCATTTCGAGAGATTGTCGAAGAGCACCTTCCATGGGAAGAGTCTAACTTGTCTTGGGTCCTTGCTCCCTCTACATTACAAGATGCTCTTTCCTCCATTCCTTTGCTCCGTTCTCCACGCGTGAAGCGGTGTCATTGGTTTAGTTTTTCTTGTTTCCAGATTCTTTCTGACATTCGTGAGCCAGTGGCATCTGTGCGACTTGGGGAAAAGCAATGGCTAGTAGACTCCGGTGCTGAGTTTCTACTCCCGATTACCGAGAATATATCAATGCCGAGTTTGCCTGAAATACAGGGTCTTGAGCCTTATGAACACTCACCAGACAGGCTTCGAAAGGCCACAGCAAGGCTTTTAACCATAGTGAAGTCGTTTCGCGAACCTCAACAAAAAGGTGAGTCGGTTTCTCACATCCATTTTCTCGATGAAGAAGAGATACGAATAATGCTTTCAGGGGCAAGTTCTCCAACGGTAGTCATTACAGCGCAGCAACTGAGTCTGGAGCGTTTGGCACAATTAGGTGAACGAATGCAGGTAGTTCTGGACCTTGAGGCCTTACGAGGACGCAGTAATGCTGTCATCGATTTGCGATATAGTGGTATGGCGGTTGTGCAAGGGGCGGACCCAAGCATCGCGGGGTAATCATATCTGATATCAGGCAGTTGTGAATTTAAAACAATGCTTGTTTTTCGGGGTTGTCGAGAATACCGTAGCACAGGATATTAGGGAGGTGCTGAAGTTTTGCATGGAATGCAGAAATTCGCCCGAACGTGGGCTTCAACAAAACATGGGCTTCAACAAATTGAGAGCCTAAACACATTTGGGAATTATCTGTTTGGTTTACGAATGGCTAGCTCTGTAAGAGGATCGGACCTGAAATGAAGAGCAAGGGAAGATATATCGCTGGACTTGATGTTGGCACCTCGTTTGTTCGAGTGATTGTAGTCGAGCATGGGTTGTCTGGTGAGTTGAAGCTTCTTGGGGTGGGGGAGGTTCCATCAAGGGGTTTGCGTAAGGGTGTTGTTATTAACATTGAGGCAACCGTAGCCGCTATAGGAGAGGCCTTGGAGCAGGCAGAGGCAATGGCAGGGGTTAAAGTTACTTCGGTCTATGCGTCGATTTCTGGTGCTCATTTGAAGGGCTTTCAGAGTAATGGAATTGTTGGCATCCGGGGGAAAGAGGTTTCACTCTATGATATTGAGAGAGTGATGGATGCAGCAAGAGCTGTAGCGATACCGATGGATCGCGAGGTCCTGCACGTTCTGCCTCAGGAGTATATCATTGATGATCAAGATGGAATCCGTGAGCCGATTGGAATGTCAGGAGTCAGGTTAGAGGCACGCGCTCATATGATTACTGGTGCAATTGCGAGTGCGCAGAATATCGTCAAGTGTGCGAACCGATGTGGTCTTACGGTCAAGGATATTGTAGCAAGCACCCTGGCTGCTGGTAGTTCCGTGGTTGCAAAAGAGGAGCAAGAGCTCGGTGCATGTCTCATTGATCTCGGAGGTGGCACCACGGATGTTACCGTCTATTTTGGCGGTTCGGTTCAGCATACGGCGGTTATCTCTGTCGGAGGGGCGCATATCACGAATGATATAGCAGCAGGGCTCAGGACTCCGATAGCTGCTGCTGAGAAGATTAAGTGCGAGTTTGGGTCAGCGATAAAAAACGCATCTCGTGATCATGAAACTATTGAAGTGAGCTCAACGGGAGGTCGTCCTCCTCGTTTACTTTCTCGGTTAGTGCTGGCTGAGATTATCGAGCCGCGGGTGCGTGAGCTGTTAGAGCTCGTGAGAGAGGACCTGGAAGATGCTGGGGTTTTAGACATTATCGCGAGTGGTATCATTCTTACGGGTGGAACAGCAAATCTTGACGGTGTTGTTGAGCTTGCTGAGCAGGTATTTGAGTTGCCAGTAAGAACGGGTAAGCCGTTCGGCTTGTCCGGTGTGAAAGAGATGATTGAGCAGCCGGAATTCTCAACTGCAGTGGGGCTTGTTGTTCATGGAGCACGGGCAGTGAAGATTCGCTCATTCGGCGAGAATCAAGGTTTCTTTCGTCGTACTGTTAACCGGGTCTCTCAGTTTTTTGTTGAGCACTTCTAGCCCCAAGAGGGCAGAGGGGTAACGAGTGAAAGTTTGATCGTGAACTCGTTTCCAAACTCTTTTCTTTACTTTCGATTTTTTTTGCTTTAAATAACTAAAAGTTAGCGTTTTGTTAAGGGCAATGCCCCTCTGGACTTACAGCGGGAAAGCGCATGGGCACCTGATATTGCTAGGAAATATAATAGGTTATAGAGCTCTTCCTTCCCTTCTGGGGGCGCCTCCTGAGGGATGCTCCGCTGGTGTGGTTATCGCCGCGGAGTTTGTGCTCAAGGGGGGAGATGTGGTGAGATTCTCCTCGATAGAAGAGAGATAGTGAACAACATCGGGATCTTGCGAGTTTGATGTTGCGTTTGTTCTCAAATGTGGTTTTATTTCAGGCTCGTGATTTCCGACAGGGCAGTATATTTGTTTGAACCAAACTGGATGTTTGAACCAAACTGGTCAAACGTATATAAGGCTAGAGAAATTGAAATCTCAGCTACGGTCAAAATTATAACAGCGAAGGCTTGATACGAAGACAAGCAAAAGAAGAAAAGCAAGGAAGAAAAGCTATGAGCAGTGAAGAAATGATGGATCGCCTCAGAGACAGTAAAGCATACATCAAAGTCTTTGGTATTGGTGGTGCGGGTGTGAATGCCGTGAATAACATGATTGACAGCGGACTCGATGGAGTAGAGTTCTTCGCTGCTAATACCGACGCACAAGCGCTTGCTTCTAGTAAAGCTCCGAACAAGCTTCAAATTGGTCAAGAGATTACGAAAGGTCTTGGTGCTGGAGCAGACCCGGATGTTGGTCAGGCTGCTGCTCAAGAAAGTGAAGAGGAAATCCGCAAGTCGCTTCAAGGAGCTGACATGGTCTTCATCACTGCTGGACTCGGTGGTGGAACAGGAACGCTTGGTTCCTCAGTTGTTGCAAGAATTGCAAAAGAGCTTGGATGTTTAACCGTTGGTGTGGTGACGAAGCCTTTCGTTTTCGAAGGAAAGCGTCGAATGAAGAACGCAGAGCGGGGTATGGCTGAGCTAGCTGGTCAAGTAGACACGCTCATTACCATACCAAATCAGCGATTGCTGTCGGTTGCTGGCCGGAACACCTCGTTACTTGATACGTTCCGAAAAGCTGACGACATTCTTTATCAAGCAGTAAAAGGTATCAGTGACCTCATCTTCTTTGAAGGGCTTGTGAACGTCGACTTTGCTGACGTAAGGGCGGTGATGTCTGAAATGGGCATGGCTATGATGGGTACTGGCGAGGGTGTCGGGGATAACCGGGCTATCGAAGCAGCTGAGAAAGCTATATCAAGCCCACTTCTCGAAGATATCTCAATTCATGGTGCTCGCGGGGTGTTGATAAATGTTACGGCCTCTCCAGATGTTACCTTGCAGGAAGTCAATGAGGCTGCAGAACTCATCCATGCGGAAGCAGATGAGAATGCGAACATTATTTGGGGAATGGTCATTGATCCAGAGGCTCAAGACAGAGTGCGCGTTACCGTGATCGCTACTGGTTTTGGCATTCCGTTGGAAGATGGAGTTGAGATCTCAAAGAGCAGTATGTTAACTGGAGGACGGGCTGCAGGTCGGTCTCCTCTAGCGACAAGTGCTGAGATCTCATCAACGCGAAGCGGAAAAGAGAGTGGGTCTTCAGACGTCATCCGTTTGAAGAAATTGCCTGTTCTCTCGAGCGCTGAAGATCAGGAAAAGTACGAGATACCAACCTTCCTTCGGAAGCAGGCTGACTAATTCACTCGCGGGTAGTCAGTTTGACTATAGAAGAGCTCTTACAAGACGTGGCTATGCGTTTTGTAAGGGCTCTTCTCGTTTTCCCCTACTGCTTGAAGCGACCAATTTGATTGTATACGGAATCGATGTCGTAGAGTTCCTTTAGCTCGTTCAACGATAGATGTTCCAGACCTGGGTAGTAGTTTTGAATAGCAAAACACTTGTATAGCTCGATTCTGGCAGTGGCTCGCGCATAGGCTCTGGCTCTTCGAGCTTCAAGAATGGGTGCAAGCGCAGTGGACCAGAGCAGTGATAGGCCAGCAAGAAGGCAAAATATTCCGATCATAGTGTTTCCCTCTACTAGCGATAACGGCTATTTTAGGAAAATGCTTAAGTAATTTTTTTAGTTTCTTGCTGATGAGAAATTTAAAAGAATAATCGAAAAAGGGGTTCAATGAAGAAATATCTCCACTATACGATTAGGTTTGAAGATGGCGAGGTCTTTGATTCGAGTGATGCGTGGGGCGGACCCTTGTCATTTGATGAAGTCGGAGAGGCATTTCCGGATCAGATTCTAGATTCAATAGCAACCCTTCAGCCAGGCGAAGAAACATCTCTGACTCTTCAAGCCGAAGAGGCATATGGAATGCGAGATGAAGAGCTCGTGTTTTCGGTAGAACGAGCAAAGCTTCCAGAGGATATGGCTCTTGATGCGGGTTCTATTTTTAATATCACGCTCGATGAAGACGAGGACTTGCTGTGTGTTGTAATTGACTCCGATGAAGAGACTGTGACGCTTGATGCGAATCACCCGCTGGCTGGTCATGTAGTGAGTTTTCAATTGCGACTTGAAGAGAGGTCCGATAGCAATTAGAGATCTGTATTTGCTCGATAGGGAGTCAAATGATCAAGGAAAAACAGAATGGCACATCTTGTCTGGTTCCGATCTGATCTAAGAGTTTCTGATAATACTGCTTTAGCAGAGGCCACCCGATCGTTTAGTGAGGGAGATGTATACGGGGTCTTTTTTATCTCTCTGGCGCAATGGCGAGAGCATGACTGGGGGAATCCGAAGATTGCATTTGTCCTTCGGTGTATAGATTCACTTCAGAAAAATCTGAAAGAGCTTGGTATTCCTCTATTCTTATTCGTAGAGGAGTGGTTTGAGGATATCCCATCGAGCATCAGTGCACTGTCACAGGCACTAGGGGCCACAGATGTTTATGCGAATCGAGAGTATGAGGTTAATGAACAGAAACGAGATGGGCTTGTAGAAGAGAGCTTAAAAGGGATTGGTATTCGGCTTCATCTCTTTCATGATCAAACATGTATTCCGCCTGATGAGCCTGCCCTGAGAACTTCTACTGGTTCTCCGTATACGGTATTCTCACCATTCAAGAAAAAATTTATTGACCTGTTTTATTCCCGACCAAAGCATGTATTGAGTCGGCCTCCGAAGTGCTCATGGCCAAAAAAGATTCCGACGCTTCCAAAGACTCTCGCGAATGTCGCTGAGCTTGATTTTGACAGCACGCTTTTTGCTCTTGAATGGCCAGGGGGCGAGCGTGATGGATTGAGGCGTCTCAAAAACTTCTCGAAATCTGGATTAGAGGATTACGCCACTCAGAGAGATTATCCAGCTCTTGATAATGGTACGAGTGGATTGTCAGCATATTTGGCAGTAGGCGCAATATCGCCAAGAACGTGTTTGGCTGCTGCTATTCGTGAAAATCATGGTGAACTGACCCTGGCGAAAAATGGCGCTATGACGTGGGCATCTGAGTTGATTTGGCGAGAGTTCTACCGTCATGTTCTTGTTCATCATGAGCGAATTTGCCGTTACCATGCTTTTAAGCAGAAGGTTGATCGTGAGGTGCAGTGGAGGTACGACGAACAGGACTTCGAAGCATGGTCTACAGGAAGAACTGGATATCCATTAGTGGATGCTGCAATGCGTCAGCTACTTTCGACTGGATGGATGCACAATCGCCTCAGGATGGTAGTTGCGATGTTTTTAACAAAGCACCTGCTCATTGACTGGAGGTGGGGAGAGCGCTTCTTCAATCAACATCTCATTGATGCGGATTTTGCAAGTAACAACGGGGGTTGGCAGTGGAGTTCATCAACTGGAACCGACGCCCAACCATATTTTCGAATTTTCAATCCGTATTCACAGAGTGAAAAATTTGATGGGCAAGGAGAGTTTATTCGCAAATATTGCCCAGAGCTTTCGTCTCTTGCTGGAAAAGCTATTCATCATCCATCTGAGGCGCAATGTAATGAACTCGGTTACCCTCTTCCGATAGTTGAGCATCGGGCAGGTCGGGAGAGAGCGCTTGACGCATTTAAGCGTTAATTTACGTATCCCTGAACCTCTATATTCGCCATCTCCTGTTCGGAATGTCCGAGGGGATAGCGAGTATAATAGAGCTCGCGCAACATACGGCGCGTCCTTTCCCAGCATTTACAATAGCGGGTTCATGCTAGGTATTAATGGCAGCTTTCTTTTTCTGACTTTGCACTATCTGAAGAAGCTTGCTCACTTTTCCCGCAAGCGCATTTTTTCTCGCCACACTTCTCGCAAGCATGTGAACAGTCATGGCCTTTGCACTCTCCACTATCGCATTCACAGTTTTCTTTCCCCTCACAAGCACAGGCATGTGAGTCAGCATATGCACTATTTTCAGATGAGATAACTGGGGAAATGAAGACAAACGCCAAAATCCCTAGTAGGCAAGTGCACAGGGGCAGAAGGCTGCGGTTGATCTTTTCTTGTCGATACATGACAACTCCTAAACGAGATGAGTTTATAAATATGTTCACTCGAGACTCATAGAAGAGAATCGGATGTTCCCAAGTAGGATCGCATGAGGTGAACTCAAGGCGCAAGTCAAAGCTGCTACGTGGGAATCGTGCGTAAATTCCCCCTTGAGCATTACATCCAACTTTTTTACCTACTCTTCTATAGTCGAACGAATGGCACTTCTTAGAACGTAGCTTCGCTTGGCCTCATCTGTGACCTCTACGAGGTTGTCATAAAGGGTTGAATCTATGAGGAGAGCGCCCAGGGTGCCTCCTCCTTTTGCCAGGGCGGTTGTTGCCTCATCAAGATTGCTCACCACTCGCTCGATTCGCATGCCGAGTGTTTCTCCCTCGGGACTTACAGGCGTATATATGAGCTCGTTCAGCACCCCATCTCCGCTTTCTATTTGCTGAAGTGTCTTGTGTAATGAGCTAGCTGCTAATGACACCTCTCTTAGTGTTCCAGCGAGCCACAAGTTTTTATCAGAATCGCTCGGTTCAAATATAAGGTCGTGAAGCAGTCCATCGCCGTCTTCAATGGCGTTGATAATTCGTTCAAGTTTCTGACTGGCTTTTGAGAAGTTATCAAGAATAGCTCCTGAATTTTGGTCAGAGAATAAGAGTTCATGAAAGAGTCCATTCCCTTCAGTGAGCGCCGAAGTTATCTCACGAGTATTTGACAGGGTAATCTTTAAATTCTCAGCTGACTCTTTCTGAAAGTCTCGCAGCACTTCGTCAAGGGTATTAGATAGTGAAGTAACATTCTGCGCGATGGTTCCAGCAGTATGTAATATATCGGCAATGTCACCACCATTTTGAGATTGAAAGTGTCCCCCGGGCTCTAAGAGTTCGGACTCTGCTCCATGGGAAATACTGACATAGCGATCCCCCAGTAGCCCTTGGCTGGCAATTGCGGTTCGAGAGCTCGTTCTCAGGCGTGAACGATAGCGTGAATTTATATCAAGTGTTACATATACGAGTGAATCGGAAGTTGTTTCGCCAAAATCTATCGATCGCACGCTACCGACTGTTATCCCTCCCAGTCGCACTGGAGCCCCTTCTTTCAAGCCCTTCACATCAGGGAATGAAGTGAAATAGTAATCGGAGCTAGAAAAGATATGCTTCTCACGTCCGAGTGCGAAGATAGTAATTGCCACGAGTGAGATTGTCAGAAGAATGAAAATGCCTGCCTGGAACTCTTGGTTGTGCTTCATATTTCTTTTTTCCATTTACCAGTAATGAAATTCTGGAGAAGAATATTATTTGTTTCAAGCTCTTTCGCTAAACCGTCTGCTTGGAGTGCTTGTTCGGCGTATAGCATCCATCGCTGAGCAATTTTGCGAGCGCTCTCGATATCGTGAGTAACGGTCATAGTTGTCATGTTCGAATCATCATTCAGTCGAATGATAAGTTCTTCAATTTGACGAGCTGATGTCGGATCGAGTCCTGTAGTTGGCTCATCGAAGAGGAGGAGAGTCGGTTGAGGAGCGAGTGCTCTTGCGAGACCAATCCGTTTCTTTTGTCCGCCAGAGAGTTCGCTAGGGAATTGTCGACGTTTGGATTCAAGTCCCACCATCTGTAGGGATTCAATAACTCTATTCTCGAGCATCTCTTCGTCAGTGTGCCCTTGAGCTCGGAGAGGATAAGCTACGTTCTCGAATACAGAGAGCGAATCAAACAGCGCGGCGCCCTGAAAAAGAAATCCTATCTGAGAGCGTACCTTGATGAGTCGCTCTTCAGGCATGTGGCTGACTTCTTCCCCGAATACGTGAATGCGGCCTTTGGTAGGTTGAAGGAGGCCAACCATTAACTTCAGTAATACAGTTTTTCCTGTTCCGCTTGGTCCTAGCAAGGCTACGGATTCACCCGTTTGCACTGTGAATGAAATATCTTTGTGGATAACCTCATCTCGGAATTCCATTGTAACGTTTTCAAATTGAGTTGCGATGATGTTCTGCATCATAATTTTTATATCCAGCACTTCGTTACATGGCGAGAAATAGCTTGGTGAGGAAAAAGTCTGTAATAAAAATAATTATACTTCCAATTACCACAGTTTTTGTAGTCGTTTGTCCGACCCCGACGGTACCCCCAGTTGTTCTTATGCCATTGAAGCAGGCAAGTAGCACAACTAAAGCCCCAAATACGGAACTTTTTACTAATCCGTCGGTGAAGTCTCGAATCGTTACGGTAGATATCAGTGAGGAGTAGTAGAGGTGTCCAGAAATATCGAGTTCAAGAACTGAGATGAGGAATCCGCCATATATTCCGAGTAAGTCAGCAAATATTACAAGTCCAGGAAGGGCAATCAGGGCGGCCAGGACTCGTGGTGTCACGAGCTGACGTATAGGATTTGCACCAAGGCATCGCATTGCATCAATTTGTTCGGTTACCGCAAGAGTTCCAATCTCCGCAGCTATTCCAGCTCCCACTCTCCCGCATACCATGAGTGAAGAAAGTACGGGTCCAAGTTCTCGTGACAGGGCAATTCCTACGATATTTCCGACATAGTTTTTGGCTCCAAATCGTTCCATTGCAAACGCGGTCTGTAAGGCAAGCACCATACCGGTAAAGAGTGCAGTTAAAAGAACGATGGGCAGCGATAGTGTGCCGATCTGTACAATATGCCGACACAGTTCTTGACGTCCAACCCCTGAGCGAAGAAAGTCCTTAGCAACTTCAGCCCCAAAGAGAAAGTATCCGCCAATCTCCTCAATAGCACGTTTCATGGATTCGCTCCTCCTGAGTCGGGAGCAGCCGAATCTTTCCCATGCTTATTCCAAGGAGGTAGGTCTTGAAGCGCTGTAAAGAGCAGCTTTTCAATCTGCTCGTTGTGCAGCCAGGGAGCGTCTGACTTGATCCAGAATGCCTGCTCAATGAGGCACTCATCAAAAAACTGCGAAAAGATAAGACTTCGTATTGATTTGCCGTCAAGTGAGGCGGTAACGCGAATAAGGCTCATACCCTGGGGCACCCACTTCCGTGTCGCAGCGGCAGAGAGTTCAACGCGTTGAAAGCCACTGAAGAGTTGGCGAGCAAGTGCGGCCTGCCTAGCTGAGGTTTGACGCAGCCCACAGCTTTCTATCCCAACTGAGTGTACGTCGAATGAGACATTCTTGTTGTCTGTAAACTTCTTCTTGAGTACTTGAAATTCTCCTTGGTCCAAAATGTCCCATCCTGAGGGTCTCTCTTGTTCTTGCATGGAATCAATTGATGTTTGAAGTTCCTCGGTATATCTCGGAACCGAAGCTATGCGTGAGCATCCGATTAGGGAACAGAGTGATAACACGAAGATGGTGTGTGCCCATTTGCAAGGGTGAGGACAGAAATGAAGGGGTGCTATTGCTATCCTTCGCCGAGAACGGAAAGTAGGGGAAAATTGCTCCAAACGGGCAGCCCATTCCCGCGTTCTTGTCAAGTTGCGAAATGTATTGAACAAAGTGAGATGTTTCATAGAATGACTATACACTGCACGCTTTAAATTTTTCGAAAAAACACGATTTTACCGAGTCCGTAACGTATTTTGAGCATCTTTCTACTTGATGGATTCTACATGTTCCTGTCGAATACAACAGTCAGGAAAATTGTAGAGCAGTTGGGGTCTGGAGGGCTATGATTGAATTACGACAAGTTGCTAAAGTCTACCCGCCTCAGCAAACTGCGTTGAATGGCGTCTCGCTTACAATTCAACCTGGTGAATTCACCTGCATCGCCGGCGCTAGTGGAGCCGGAAAGAGCACTCTCCTTCGTATTTTATTCGGTGCGGAAGTCCCTACCGGAGGAAACGCTCGGGTAGTTGGTAGAGATATGGCTCATTTGCCGCACCAGCAACTTCCAAGTTTTCGACGAGACGTTGGGTTTGTTTTTCAAGATTACAAATTGTTGCCAACCCGCACTGTTCTGGAGAACGTGACATTTCCTCTGGAGGTTCAGGGCTATTCTGAGCAGGTTCGTAGCTCTATGGGACTTCGAATGCTTGAGACGGTGGGCCTCGTTGGAGAAGCCCATCGGTTGCCAGAGAGCCTTTCAGGGGGAGAACAGCAGCGAGTAGCCGTCTTACGAGCGCTCATCCACCGCCCTCATCTCATTCTCGCAGACGAGCCAACTGGTAACCTTGATCCTGGGATGACTGCTACGGTGTTTCGCTTACTCGAGGAAGCAAACCGTCAGGGAATTACTATTGTGGTAGCGAGTCACGATTTAGCGCTGATTGAGCAAATGGGATTTCGTACCATCGTGCTCGACCGGGGTAAGGTCGTGGGTGATTTTGCGCGTAGGGAGAAAAGACTATGAGTCTCAGTCGGGATGCACATACTCGCGGTGTTGCCTCACAGGGCGATGGTACTGAGGCGGGTTCTGGTGTGACGTTTCTCTCTGAAAGGCGGGTCGTTGAGAATTTAGAGTCGCTGAATTTGCAGGAGTTATGGCGCCAGTTGGAGGATGCACCGCGTCTTGGTGTACTGGGGTACGGAAAGCTCTTCTTCTCTTATGTGGTTGGCGGTATCCATCGCAATATTGTGGGTACCCTTGCCATCATACTTCTGACGGCACTGGCGGTATTTCTATGCGGAACACTACTATTGGCGACGAAGCCGCTTGCTGAGATCTTGTTTGCGGAAGATTTAAGAATTCCTATAAAGGTTTATCTCGCGCCATCTGAAAGCGAGGAGACTTCTCGTGAAATTGTTGGAAGGCTCTTGGCAGATTTTCCTGAAGTAGAACGCGTTGAGTTTGTTAGTGGGACTGAGGCCTTAAACAATTTGCGGGATAAGCTAGGGGGAGACCACCCGCTCTTTGAGGGTCTTGATCCCCTCCAGAAGACAAAAAACGCGGTTCAACCCAAGGGGGGAGATCCTCAGGTTGATAGAGAGGAGTTTCATCCACTGCCGAGTCGCTTTCTTGTGACGGTCCGAACTGGCTACTCAAAGGTAGAGGTCTTTGAAAAGATTCAAGAGGAGTTTCTGAGTGTTCGAGAAGTTGAAAAGGTTCGATATCAATCAGAGATTGTGCAACAGCTTCAGCGACTCTCCTCATTGCTCTCGCGGATAGGCTCTCTTTTCGCCGTTGGTGCTTTCGCTTCAGCAGTGCTGATCGTGATTGTGGCCATGCACCTTCGATTTCTGTTGCGTGCTCGGGAGGTAGGAGTCATGAAGTTAGTGGGCGCAACGCATTCTTTCATGGTGCTCCCGCTCTATTTCGAGGCGTTTCTATCGGTGCTTGCAGCGGTAGGGGTTGGTTTAATCTTTCTTTGGTGGGCTGAGCTCCGTCTTTATGAGGAAGTAAGTATGTTACTCCCTCGACTTGAGTACAGAACAGATCTTTTCTCCTTGTCGTGGCTCACTAAGGCGGGGATTTCTTGTGCAGCACTTTTAACCGCTTTGTTTGGGACTTGGTTCTCTGTGTCGCTTTTTCAAAGGGAGCGTTAGTGGAGAGTCGTGTCCTTTCGTTTCGAGATGTCGTGCAGGCTTTCGGTCTAATGCTCTTTCTGTTTTCAGGGGGATCCGTTTTCTTCGGAGTATCTACGGGTCACTGTGAGCGAATACAGGAGCGATTAGCTGCATTGCAAGAATCTTCCGCAGAGATGCATACTCAGATTTCTCTTTTGAGGAAGCAGTTGTCGTCTGCGAGACGGAAATTATCAGGGCTTTTGAGCCAAAAGAATCGACTCCTCAAGCAAGAGCAGGTTTTGCAAGAACAGTTAGCATCAGTCGAGTTGCATCTTGATGAGATTGAATCTGATATCGATACCCTAGAAATTTTAGCAACCTCTTATCAAGAACGGAAACTTAGGCGATTGCAGGTGCTGGATGAATTTGAGCTTTCTGATGAGCTTGCCCGAGCGGTTGGTCGTAGTGCTGAGGAGATTGATTATGATGATTTCTTCCTGTTGGCATCACGAATGCAGCAGGAAGAAAATGAGCTAGTAGTTCGTTCAAGAGATTCGCTTCGAAACCTGAAAAATGCTCAGAACGCCGAGATGCGGCTCTTTAAGAGACAGAAGAGCCTACATCAGGATATTCAGAGAGAGCAGCTAGCACTTGCAGAAGTACTGAGAAAGAAGCAGCGTCAAGAACAGGAGCTCCGCGAAAAGGAGCGGGAGCTGCGTCAGAAAGCAATTGGTCTTCAAGCAGAGTTGCTGCGAGTCGAGTCTGTGTTGGCAAGTCTCTCGAGCGATCGCAGTGATCGCTCAAGAGATAGCACTCCTGCTTCTGAAGAAGATAGTCTCGCAGCAAGGGCTGTAAAGTTGCGCCCACAGTTTCGTGCGGAGTCTTTAGCTGCTCCTGTGGTCGGAACGATGGCACAACTTTTTCGGCGTTCTCGGCCTGGCGATCCCTATAGGAATGGAATCTTGTTTCAGGTGGAGGAAGATCAGCAAGAGAAAGGGGTTACTGCTATTGCGGACGGCGTGGTTACTTTTCGTGGCAGGCTTCCTTTTTTTGGCGAGAGTCTGATCGTGGAGCATGGTCCGGATGAGTTTAGTCTGTACGGACACGTGTTACATCAAACCGCAGCCTTATCCCAGCAAATACGGCGGGGTGAGAAAATCGCCGAGCTTGAATCCGATGGGAGGCTTTATTTGGAGTTGAGAAAGCGGGGTAAATCGATTGATCCTGAGCCTCTTTTCCAAGAGAAAAGAGGGAGGGGGTGAGCTGTCCCTCGCGATATTACTTTTTCAGTTATATGTCGCAGAGAGTCAGATTTTTTTTGAGTTTGTCCCTATGCTTCATTGGCTGCTAGAGTGGTAGAGAGTTTGTAGGGGAATACCTGA
>RFPC01000045.1 GCA_009926305.1 bacterium | reverse complement strand
ATGAGGTTGAATAGACGTAGGGCTGCGACGAGCACGCTCTTTAATCTTTGCACCTCACGTTGTTCGAAGCTAAGTGCTTACTTTTTCTTGGTGCTCGGCTTTGTCTTTCGCTTCGCTCTCTTTGCTTGAATTGACTCTTTTCTCTTTGCTTCTTTTGCTTCAATGAGCCCAGGAATTTGTTTCTTGATCAGAGCACGAGCCATATCTGACTGAAGGGCTCCAGAGGCAATCCAATGCTTTACTCTATCTTCCTTCATCGTAATTTCGGGAGGATTAACCATTGGATTGTAGGTACCAACAAGCTCAAGATATCGACCGTCACGACGGGCCTCGGTATTGGCGGCTACGAGTCGATAGAATGGTCTCTTGGTCTGTCCTCTGCGTTGTAGTCTTAAAGTTACTGACATTATCTACCTCAAATTGTTCGTCTACCTTACATTGTCCCAAAAATGGTAAATACTCGTTTCTCGGAGCCGCTCTTTTTCCTGAGCTGCTACCAGTTGTATCGAGCCGTTCCGTGTTCGACCTTAGAGAGGAGTGGTCAACAAGGAACCGAAAAGATAGCAAAAAAGGGGAGAGAAGCCAATTTTCAGGGGAGAAATCTCCCGTCTTATTGGGTGGGATGGAACTATCGCTCGGGTGGGGGAGACCAGAGGAAGGGGGGAGCTCCGTAACTACCTGAAACTCTATTCAAAAAAAATGAAATGTGGTAACCTCACGGTCCATGAAAAAGCTGCTCGTTACCGCCGCCCTTCCGTATTCCAATGGCCATCTCCATGTCGGTCACCTTGCCGGCTGTTACCTTCCAGCGGATATCTATGTGCGATTTCAACGGTTAGAGGAACGGGAGGTGCTCTTTATTTGTGGTTCGGATGACCATGGGGTCGCTATCATGTTGACATCCGAGAAGGAGGGAAGAACTCCTGCGGAGACAGCGAAATATTATCACGACTCTCATCAGCAGGATTTCAAGCAGCTTGGCATCAACTTCGATATTTACAGTGGAACAAGTCAAAATCCGTATCACTATCAGTTTAGCCAAAACTTTTTCTTGTCGCTCAATGAGAAGGGGTATTTAAAGAAAATAACGGGTAGGCAGTTTTTTGATGAGGCACGGAACATGTTCCTGCCAGATCGTTTTGTAAAGGGTACATGCGGCTATTGTAATGCCGTAGAGCAGAATGGAGACCAGTGTGAGGAGTGTGGTAAGGCACTCGATGTTGATCACTTAACTGATGCTCATAGTGTTATTTCCGGAGAGTCTGCCAGCATTCGAGAGACGGTTCATTGGTATATCGACCTCGGACGCTTTGAAGGGCAAGTCAAAGATTGGTACGAGAAGAGTTTCTTGCGTGACCATACGAAGTCATTTTTGAAAGGACTGCTTGGGACAGGGCTAATAGAGCGCTCTATGACTCGAGATCTTTCATGGGGGATACCGGTTCCGCTTGAAGAACCTGATGCCGAGGGGAAAGTACTCTATGTCTGGTTTGATGCGCCAATTGGCTACATTTCAAATACTGAAGAGTTTTTAAAAGCCTCGAATAGAGGTTCCTATGAGGAATGGTGGAAATCTTCTGATACGGAGATTCTGCATTACATTGGGGAGGATAATACAATTTTCCACTGTATTATCTGGATAGCGATGCTCTCTGCTGAAGGAAGCTATGAGTTGCCTTCAGGAGTTGTGGCAAATCAATTTCTTAATATTCAATTTCCAGGGAAAGAAGTTGAGAAGATCTCAAAATCACGGGGGACAGCTGTTTGGATAAGAGATTATTTGAGTTCAGGGAAAAGTCCAGATGCATTGCGTTACTATCTGACATCGATAGCGCCCGAAAGGGCACGTGGCGTTTTTAAGCCAGAGGATCTTATTCAGAAGAACAATACGGACCTTGCAAATACTATTGGAAACTTCGTAAATCGGATTCTGAGTTTTACCGCGAAGCACTATGGGCCAAATTCTCCTGACTATGATGAAACGGTGCTTGATGATGTTGATCGCGAGTTCCTTGCATGCAGAGAGGAATTGTTTCAAAAGGTGACCTCTCAACTACGAGAACATCACTATAAGGGAGCACTTGAGACGTTGATGGAGTTCGCAAGGGAGTGTAACCGCTTTGTAGACGAAAGGGCGCCGTGGAAAACTCGCAAAGAGGACGAAGGGCGAACGAGGGCGACATTGGCCCTTTGTATTCAGGGCATACACACTTTAGGAGTCTGTCTTCAACCCTTTCTTCCGCATGCAGCAGGTCGATTGCTAGAAATGCTTTGGGGGAGCTCCGAAGAGAAGCTCTGGGCTCAGGCTTTACATGGACCATCGGCAGGACATCCATTCGGTGAAATTTCGATTCTATTCGATAAGCTTGAGTATGTCTCAGAATAGAGTGCTCTCCAGTAGTGAACGCGAATTTCTTTTCAAACTTGTTCGACAAGCGGGTGATTTTGCTCTTTCACATTGGCCGGGGGGTGAAGAGCGACGACCTTTTCATGTCAAGGTAAAGTCTGATGGTTCACCAGTAACATCCGTCGATATTGCAGTGAATGAAATGCTTCAGGGTGAGCTCACGCAGTGTTTTCCTCGTTATGGACTGTACTCCGAAGAGTTGCCGATTTCAGAGGACATCTCTGAAGCGGAGGCAGTATGGGTTCTAGATCCAATTGACGGAACACAAAACTTCATTGACGGGAATCGAGAGTTCGGCGTGTTGCTTGGTCTCGTAGTGCCCAGTGGAGAGGTCGTTTTTGCTATCGCGTACTTTCCAGCCCTGGAGATGTTCTTTTGGGCAGCGAAAGGAGAAGGTGCCTTCTGTAACGAAAAACGACTAAAGATCACTTCACCAAAGACTCTCGAGCCAGGGTCTATCTATGTTCGCAATGGAGGAATAGAGAAAGCCGAGTTGATTTATGAAAAAGAGCTTGGCACGGCACATGGATTCTATTTTCTTTTAACTGGCGAGGTCGATGCTCTGACTATTCGTATCACACAGCATCAGGAGTGGGATATTTGTCCATTGGTCCTACTGGTCAAAGAAAGTGGAGCGCTTATAACAGATGAGTCCGGAGCTGAAGTTGTTTTCCATTTTGCCCCCTTACATATCCGATACCTTGTTGCCGCTCATCACTCTATCCACTCTGATCTTCTAGCCCTTCTTGAGTAGTCTTCTGTTGAGTGATGCATGATATCCCTCATACTCTTTTATCCAACATCGAGATTTTCTGAATGTATTCTTTAAGAACCTCTCTATAATAACGCGTTTCTCTTTGCTACCATGAGTCAAAGCTTGAAGTTTTATAGGGGAGATAGAGGTGAATCAAAAGATAGATATTCAAAAGTATAGGAGTACTGAACACCCCGTTATTGATGTTATTCTTCGACGGTGGTCACCAAGAGCAATGTCAGGCGAGCACGTATCTCGGGATAATATCATGACCCTTTTTGAGGCTGCCCGATGGGCCCCATCTTCATATAATGAGCAAGAATGGAGATTTCTTTGGGCTGAAAAGGGAACTCCGTATTGGGATGACTTCTTCTCTCTTCTTGTGCCAGCGAACCAGGCATGGTGCTGTAACGGATCTCACCTGATAGCGCTCATTTATAAGGAAAGTTTTACGAGCAGTGGCGCACACAATGCAGTAGCTCAACTTGATAGTGGCGCTGCAATGCAAAATTTACTTCTTCAAGCCACAGAGCTTGATCTTGTGGCGCATCCGATGGGTGGATTTGATAGGCAAAAGGCCATCGATATCTTAGAGGTGCCTCAAGGATTTTCAATGGCAGCCATGATTGTTGTAGGAAAACCTGCTTCTGCGGATATTCTCTCTGACGAACTCCGTGAGATTGAGGTTCCCTCCGATAGAAAAAAGCTAGCAGAAATTGTTTCTGAAGGGAGATTCTCTTTTGATTCCTGAGGATACTGCGCAATTCTATGGGAGATAGTTCATGAGGATTCTTGGGCTTGTTGATATCCACTCACGAACAGATAAGCTTGAAGACGTACTTTGGGAAGCTGAAGACTGCGATCTCGTACTTCTTGGTGGGGATATTACTAATTTTGGAAAGTCCCAAGCTGCAGCAGATGTGTTGACTTCCCTTCTTGAGCGAGTGCCTCTCGTATTAGGGGTAACGGGGAACTGCGATTATCCAGAAGTGAATAAGTTTCTCAGCGCACATCATTGCTCATTAGAGAACGGGCCTCGTGAAGTTCACGATTTTTATATTGTGGGAGTCGGAGGCTCTCTTCCTTGTCCTACAAAGACACCAAACGAGCGCAGTGAGCAATCCTTGCAAGAGGCTCTTTCGCATCAGATGGAGGGTTATAACGAGGAGAAGCATCTTATTGCCGTCGTCCATCAGCCTCCGTTTGCAACAGAACTCGACCGTTCGCTCCTTGCCGGACATGTTGGAAGTCACGCGGTGAGAAGCTTTATAGAGAAGTATCAACCCACTCTTTTCTTCTCAGGGCATATTCATGAGTCACAAGCGATTCAAAAAATAGAAAATACTACGTTGGTAAATCCAGGCCCTTTCCTGAAGGGCAACTATTTTGTTGCCGAGATGATGGAGAATGAAGTATTTGTTGAGTTAAGAAAAATATAATGCTTATTGTGATTATAGGGCGTGTTAGATAAGAGAGTATAGTAATGGGAAAAAGAGCTGGAGGAATCGTTGCTATTGGCGGAAGTGTTGATTTTACGCTCTTAGATGACCCGGCGCAGACAACGGTAGCACTTGTTAGTGCTGCTAAAGAGGTTATCTTGACGCTTCGAGGAATTGATTTCAGTGATCGTATTGAGTGTTGTGAGCAAGAGCTACCAAAGCTTGCGAGTTCTTTGAGAGACTTATTTGTATCTGTTGATTTTGTAAGAAGCCCTTCCTCAAAAGGGATGATGCCTGCAGGAAGTGAACCTTTCCAGCTTGAAGTATCGGCAGGATATCGAACGGTTGCTGCTTTCCTAAATTATGAACGGGAGCAGTTACAAGTTGGAGACTGGGCGGTATTAGCTCGAACGTTAGCAAATCTTGAGGTGCATTTAAGTGCCTTTGTCGAGCTTTACGGAGAGTCATAACACTTTCTGAAGACCCTCTTCGGTCAAAATGAAAGAGAAAATTTCAGCCTATATTGGGCAGGAGCCAATCTAAAAGGCCAATAATTCAATAGCTTATAGAATATAAGATACACCTCATCTCAAACAGTACATAACAGACATACCCAGCCCAATACGATCTCGGTAGCAGTCAGATTGTATAAGGTGAGGTTTTATCACGGGGGTAAAAGAAGAGGTTTTTAGAATGACAATCGGAATTACACCAGAACAAAGTCAAGAGAGCGAGCCAAACGCGACCCCTCAGCCAGAGAAGCAGCAACCAATATCGGAAGCTCTGGACTCAGCACTTATCGGAACTTCTCACCGGTCTAAAATACAAGCGCAAGAAGCAGTCGGTAACGATAGTTCAGTCTTAGATGCAATTTCTTCTGATATAGCTGAAACCCAAGAGCGACAGAAGGAAAAGCAAGAAGGCGAAAGAAACACTCGAGAAGCAGCGACATCTTCCACGCCAGAAGCATCACCATCCGTAACACCAGAAGTACAAATAACGAATCCAAGCACTCAAGATCCTGTTGCAACGCAGGTTCAACCGAAAGTTTTCAAGCCGAAGGGAATTACGATTGAAGGTTTTAGAGAGCTTGTAGTTGATCCAAGCGCTACTAATGCTCCTGAAACAACCAAAAAGCTGCATAAGCTGCTCGAACAAATTGAAAATGAGGGTGGAAAGGTTGAATATTCCTTAAATAAAAATGGTGGTATTGAGTTTCAGATGAGTTTTAAGGAAGTGGAGCATCAGGTGCGAGTGCAAGATGCTTCAAAGTGGCAAGAAGAGATGTTACAGGGGCTGAATGCCGTGGTAATTCAATCCGCCTTAGGCCGTGATACTTCTTCACCGTCTACTGCTGTTAAGAGCTCCGGAAGAGATCTATCAGCAGCTTCTCATGAGGAATTAGTGGCTGTGTTCAAATCAGTGCATCAAGAGCTACTGATAGCTGACTTAACACTCCGACATAAAACTGATCTCCTTGAATGTATAGAGCAGAATAGTGATCCAAGAAGATTGTCTCAGGCGGTAAGTCGTTGGGCACAAAAGGCGGGTCGGGAAATAGAAAAAGAAGCCAAAGACAAACTCAAGATATCGATTGATGTTGCAGCAGATCCCGCAAGACAAATTGAAATGCTGAGAAGACAAAACGAGAGGGATTTAAGAGATTTACAGAGAGCAGAACAGCAGATTATGAATCTTGCTCAGCGAGAGTATCAGACACAACTTCAGTTTGATACGCGAATGCAGCAACAGCTTGGTGGACGCAAGGTAGATACGTTGCTCAAAGATCTGGGGAGTATAGAGGTATCTTCTGATGTAAAAGCAAAGGTGGATAGTTACCGAACTCACGATATCAAGAGTAATCTGGCCACTATTGCAGCTGGAGGTACCATCAATCCTTTTCCGAATTCTATTGCTGGTGGTGGAGTTGACTTTGGCCTCGATGATCTTGCTCAAGTGGACCCCTATAGGAATTCAAATACTGCTGCTAGTGCATATAAAGGAAAGACAGAGGAGTTAAGAGCATATCTTACGAAACTTGTGACTGAGCATGCAGAACGCGAAACAGCAATTCAAAATGTCAATGAGCAGTTAGAGCTTTCTGGTGTACTGACTGGCTCTTCGGAGCAGCGAGTCAAGGCGGTTGAAAACATGATAGAAGGACTTGCGGGTGCAAGCGCCTTATCAAATCTTCAAAAAGCTGATGGGCTCTCGCTTCAAGAGCAAGAACTCAAGAAACTTCTTGAACAATCTGAGCGCAATCAAGAGGCAAGGGACAGACTTCAGGGAGCTAAGGATTACCTTGGGGCATTGAGGTCTCATGCAAGAGACGCACAGCAAGCACAAAGAGTATATGTTCGTGCAATCAAACAATCATATTCTAATCAGTTCGGTAGAGAAATCGACAAAGGTGTTCAGAGAGGCTCCCGCGGTATTGGTCGCGATATTGGTGGAATAGTTGAGGACTGGGCAAAAGAAGCGGGCAAAGAGTTAAGGGATATCCTTGGACCAAAGAGGCGATGATCTGAGCTCTTTGAGGGTCTTACTGCAGTAGCCTAAAATCAAGACAGCTTTCTTTCGAATAATTCTTCCTTTTCGTGAAGGGACGTTTAGCAGGAAGCTGTATACAGAACATTACCGGGAAGAATAGTTCCTCTTTACGAGGCAGGAGTGGAGTATTGAGTAGTTACATGCTCAGCCGGGAATATGTGAAAACAACTACCAGGTCCTAAATCCTCTTTTCGAGCTTGTCCCATTTGTTTGAAGTGGAATTTTGTAGAGGATGGAGGGTTCATCTGATTAATCCAAGTAATCAAAGCGTGTCGAATATGAGCTGTATATCCAACTGGATTCTTCAAACGCACGTGTGATACGAGTCCCACGGGAGTGATTCCGCTCTCTTCTGGGGTAAACATTTCTTCAGTAGAAGAGGTAGGTCGGTAAAGAAATGAGAATGACGGATCATTTTTGATTACGACACCTTCTCGAATTTCAGGTTCAGCTACTCGTATTGATTCATAGCGAATAGTAGCACTCCCCGCGGTATAGCTCGTTGGAAAATCGATATGGGTGCCACCAGATAGTTTCGCTGAAATTCGCTTTAGTTTCGTTTTGGGATCTCTCCCTTGTATTACAAGAGCTCCATTTTGTTGTATGCCAAAGCGAGGACAGAGTAGGAGAGGAAATCCCGACTTTTGTCTTGTTCGAGGGATAATGAACAGTACTCCCGGGACCTCATTGCCATAGAGAAATCCTCCCCACTTTGCTTTCTCCTCTTCCGATCGCTCTACCTTTATTCCGTTTACATACTGAGCCATCATCGGTTTGGAGTGGACAACTACTAACGCTTCATCTTGATAGCGGAGGCTTACCGTAAAGTCTGCTCTACCAGAGTTTTTCTTTTGTTCCGTCTCGAATTCAAAGCGAAGCTCTTCAATCGCTATCTGGTTTTCTACTGTTGCTACTTCCCAGATAAATGTTGAGCGTGGAAGTCCCTCAGTCGTCCGTTTTACAGTGTGTCGATAATCAATACTTGCTCTCTTGAGTATCTGCTCTTCAAGCTGTTTTTCAGCGAGCTCGTGAGGAAATACTTCAAGAGGAAGAGTCAACTCAGTTGACTCCTGCGCACTTACATGCAGGGCGAACAAGACGAGCCAGTTGAAAAGGAAAAAGGCAAGAAATTGATTAGAGTTCATACATCACTCATCTATCGATAGGAGAATACACTTCGCTGCGCCGTTACAGAAAGTGCAAGGCCAATTGAGAAAAACGTTGTCATGAGCGAAGATCCTCCATAACTCATCAGTGGCAGGGGCAAGCCCACCACTGGTAGAAATCCTACAACCATTCCGAGGTTTACGAAAACATGGAAAAAGATCATTCCGACAACCCCAACGGTTACTAATACGCCAAAATACTCTTTGGCCTTGGTCGATTGAGTAAGAAGTCGAAGCAGTAACAAAAGATAGAGACCGAGGATGACCATTGAGCCAAGGAATCCCCACTCTTCAGCAAAAACTGAAAAAATGAAGTCGGTAGTCCTTTCTGGAATGAATTCTAGTCGAGTTTGTGAACCCTCTAGGTATCCTTTCCCGAAAAGCTCTCCGGAGCCAACAGCTATCTTTGATTGAATAATTTGATAACCCGAACCTCGAGGATCGGCTTCGGGGTTAAACATCGTCAGAATACGCTTTTTTTGATACGGGTGTAGAAACCAGAGCCAACCAACGGCTCCTCCTATGGTACTGAAAATTGAAAGCCCAAAAAGTACGCTTCTTTTCACACCAATAAAAAGAATCATCGATGCGCCTATTGCACCGATAGAGAGCGCCGTTCCGAGGTCTGGTTGTCGAAGTATGACGAGCATTGGAAGGAGAACAATGCATGCCGGCATAAACAGCTCTTTACACGTATAAAGCCCATCTTTCGGCGGAACGCGAGAGAGATAACGGGCAAGAGCGAGAATCACCCCTACCTTCATAAGCTCTGAGGGTTGCAGATTAATGAAGCCGAGATGAAGCCATCTTCTTGAACCATTGGATATTGTGCCATACACAAGTACGGACAAGAGCAGGAGCAGGGCACTGGCATAGGCAACATGCGCAAATCGGTAGCTTAAGCGGGGTGGTATCGACGCTACAATAAACATAAAGACGAGCGATATGAGGAAATAATTTAATTGGCGAAAAACGAGGTGGCTATTAAACGACCAAAAGAAAAACCTATGCTCAATGTCTGGGTCAAAGCTCGCGCTGTATAACACAGCAAGTCCTATAACCGGAAGAATCCCAACAAGCATGATAAGGATCCAGTCGAGAGATTTTGTAAAGGTCTTTACTTCTTGAATCATGTATTCACATCCTCAGGGTGTCGTACGGCTGGAGGAACAGATAGTGCTCGGCTTTTGACAAAGAAGGCTTCTAGTACCTGGCGAACTACGGGAGCTGCAGCTATTCCTCCACTCCCTCCATGTTCAATTACCGCTACCACGACGATCTCTGGAGCCTCTGACGGAGCGAAGGCAGCAAAGAGAGCATGGTGTTCATGTTCTCTTTTCTCGGTTTTTGAATGAAGAGATACCACCTGAGATGTCCCGGTCTTGCCACCAACAGAGATATTCCATTCCTTTGGCAGTTGTGCAAGCTTACCCGTTCCTCTTTTCCCGTGTACCACACTTTTCAACGCGTTCTGCACTTGCATCAGATGTTTTTTCTCTACATTCAGTTGAGAGAGCATCTTTGGTCTGAAGGAATCTTTTTCCGTCTTGCCGTCATGAGAATAGACGCCTTGGACGAGATAGGGGCGATAAATTGTTCCCCCATTAACGAGAGCAGACATTGCGACAGCTAATTGCAGGGGCGTAGCAGATGTTGCCCCTTGGCCGATAGCGACAGACGGAGTTTCTCCTGGGAACCAACGTGACTCTGGAGTGCCAGCATAACGCTTTTGTTTCCACTCAGTAGACGGAATTAGTCCACTGGCTTCCTGAACAAGTTCAAGACCGGTCGCCTTCCCGAGACCGAATTTAGAGCCATATTCATGAATACGGTCAATCCCAAGCCGTTGTCCAAGGATATAAAAAAATACATCACACGAGACAGAAAGAGCCATTTCTAGATTAACAGCACCATGTCCGTCGTGTTTGTGACATCGAAACGTTCTATCCCCCACAGTATGGTATCCAGGACAATATTCCGTTGTCTTTTTCGTAATCAATCCTTCTTCAAGTCCAGCTACTCCCAAAAAGGTTTTAAATAATGAAGCAGGCGGATATACAGATTGCACAGCTCGGTTTGAAAGCTTTCGCTCTTTTCCTTGGCTGAGCCCTTCCCACTGAGCTTTCGTCAATTCACCGGTAAAAATATTTGGATCAAAGTTCGGAGCTGAGGAAAGGGCGAGAATTTCACCAGTCTGCGGTACAAGTGCAACGATAGCTCCAGATTTTCCGGAGAGAGCCCGATCAGCAGCCTGTTGAATGTCTCTATCAATCGTAAGTTGCAGAATATTTCCTGGAATAGCCTTTGTCTGATCGGAGAGATCTTGAATTTTTACGCTATGCGCATTCACGAGAAAGCTGTTTCGTCCTCGACGTCCTTGAAGATACAACTCCCATGTATCCTCTAATCCATACTTTCCGATGACATCACCCCGCTGATAGTAACCTCGAAAATCTGGTTGAATGAGCTCAGCCTTATTGATTTCACGAATATGACCAATGACGTGTGCCGCGAGAGAAGCCTCGTTATAAAAACGGATGGGATAGTGACTTACCGAAATTCCCGGTAGAGAGAGTCTTCGTGATAAGACCCGCTCTACTTGTTCGCGAGTAGCGTCTCTTACAAGAACGCGTGGACGAAATCGAGGTCCTCCTTGCTTGTGGAGCTGATGGTGAAGATCGTCAGGAGATACATCGAGAATGTCAGCAAGATGTTCAATCGTTGCATCTACTTCTGTGACCTCCTGGAGATACATTTGTATGTTGAAGGCTGGTCTATTCGTTGCCAGCGGAACTTGATTGCGATCTCGTATGATGCCTCGTGCAGGGGGGACTGAGACAGTCCGTTGGCGATTATTTTTTGACTGTTCTGCGAAACTACCGCCTTTGATGACTTGTAAGTACCAGAGTCGAGCGGCAATTAAGAAAAAGGCACATAGCAGCGCGAGTAGGAATACATAGATTCGCTGCGGGAGTTGTATTGGAATCTTCTCGTAGCTTGAGTACATAGGTTTTCTCTTGTCCCGGTGCGCTTACGGTGAGATCGTGCGTCTCATTTTTCTTATTTTGCCTTTTTCTCCCAAGGAAAATCCTAACATTCTTCTAATGAGAGGGAAAAAGAGTGGAGCGACAAAAGCGGTAGTAATTGCTTTTCCAATGAGAAGCACACTGGCATCTAATATATGTGAGAAAGGGTCCATTGAGATGAGCAAATAGGCTATATGGGTCAGCAGAGTCAGCACTCCGGCAATTACGGAAAGGGAAGTCCGAGATTCAACAAAGACTCTATCTGAGATAATCGCGACTAAGCCAAAGGCAAGCACATAAGCACCCGCCCACGGTCCCAAAAGATGACCAGAACTCATGTCAACAAGCAGCCCACATAAAAAGGCCAGAAATGCTCCGAATGCATTCGTTTGAAAAAAGCTAATGTACATGACAAAAATAAGAACAATTTCGGGGACAAGCTCTACTGGTAATCCGATTGGCAGTAAGACTGACTCAATAACAAGGGCAATCACGCTCATACAAATTGCTGTTAGAACCAAACGGATATGATTCATGAGAACTTCCTAATTATAACTGGTAAGGATAAAAAGCGTCTCTAAGCGTTCATGATTAACACTAGGGGCGATTCTAATTCTTTGGAACATTTCACCGGGTGGACTTTGAATTTCAATAACCGTCCCTATTTCAAGTCCTTTTGGATAGATGCCATCAAGACCAGATGTTACAACCGTATCTCCTATCGCAACGTCCTCTGTATTCTGAACGTACTCCATGAAACATTCGTTTCCTCCAGAACCAACCACGATTCCTCGAGCTCTTGACCGTTGAATAAGAGCACCGACCCCACTGGAGCGATCCGTAATCACAAGAACATTAGACGCAGAGGATGACACTGCTCGAACTTGCCCTACAACTGCTCCTCCTAGAACTGCTGGCATATCCACTTTAATTCCATCAACCTTACCTCTATCGATGGTAACACTTTGTATCCACCCAGAGGGGTCTGCTCCGATTACCGATGCTACGACTCCTCCAAAACCAGTTTGCTTACGGAGTTCAAGAATCTCTCTGAGCGCCATGGATTCTTGGGAGAGCTCTCTAAGGCGGACTACTTCAGATTCCAGTCGTGAAACTTCTGTGAGGAGGAGTTGGTTTTCTCTTCTTGTGCCGACCAGCCAAAGATAGCCATCCCAAACACTCTCGACATTATCCCAGATACGAATCACGGTTCTTTCCACGGGCGTAGCGACACTCTGGAAAAGTATCGATCCCACCTGTGCGGTTTCTGGATTGCGTACACTAACAGCTGTCAGAAAGAGAGACAGGAAAAAATAGGCAGTAACGAATAGCAGTGTACGACTTTGCTTAACCAGAATACTTCTCCTCTCTTGGTACGGTAATGTAAAGGGTGTCATGAGGGGCGAAGAGTTTCAAGCAAACCCGCCCCATTCTCAGGTTCTCTTCTTGTGAAAAATAGGGGCATCGCAGTTCTGAACTCCCTGAACTCTAAAAAGAGACGAGAAGGAGCACGAGAACTCGTGTGGAGCACTGGTGACTTGTGTGTAGCACTGGTGACTTGGTGTTGAGCAATAGTGATAGGTAAAGGCTTTTGCACCTTAGGCAGCGGCTGATTCCGGCACTCGACTCAAAAGAACGTGCTGTATTTGTTTTGGAAGCTTCTTTAGTGTGGTTTCATCGAAGTTTATCGGAAGCTGACGAATGGTACTAATTAAGAACTCAATCTGGTCATCCTGGGAAAGGCCCCTATCAACAAACACGGTGAGTTCATCCCGTACGTGACAAATGCCACTTTGAACGCTCCACTGAGAGCCGCGCTTAAGACGCTCACGACGAACTTGAATCTGGTGCTCTAAGAGGATCTCAGTAAGAGACTGAATATACTTCTCTTTATTTTTATCGGGACGATTCTGAGCAGAGCTTTTTTTCTTCTTATATTGCACGGGTCTTGTTTCCTTCACACACACGCCATCCTGGCATTTTCAGCGAACTCCTGACAAGCCATTCGGCAACGAATCCGCCCTAACCCCTCAGCAGGAGGTGCTGTGTCTAGCACTGGAGCGGTGTAAGAGCACTTCCAGAGGCTCCCAACTTTTTGTGTCAAGCTATTGAATTTACTATCATTACCCTACCACTCTGGAGACTCACCCCCCCCCAATCTGTAGGAAGAGTGCCAGCAGGAGGGAAGAGTGCCAGCAGGGAGCATCTTGGTGGTCAGAGTAGGGAGCATCCCGAACGATGGTCAGGTCAGGTCAGAGTCATGGGGCATGCGATATTCCGCTGCAACTTGTTTCCGAACCTGTTTCTGGTAATATACGCTACCTTACGCTTTTCACGAAAGGGTAACACCCAGCCCAAAGCCGAAAGATAAAGGTGCGCTGTAGACAGCAGCGAGTGGCGAATAGGGCGAGAAAAGAAGAGCAGCGTTCTGAGGAGTTCGTTGTTTTTGGTTTGCTGTGTTAGTCCAGCATCTCGTAGAGGGAGTAGCTCCTCTTTTGAGAGAAAAAGACCAGAGAAAAGATAATGGAAAGAGCTAGGAAATTAGCTTTCGTTTTGAGAGATAGGATGGCGCGTCATGGCAGCAAGTGCATTAGTTAAAGAATTAGAGCAGGGATATCTCAAGAAGGAGCTCCCTCGTTTTCGCGCTGGTGATACCCTGAAGGTTCATGCGCGAATCGTAGAGGGAAACAAAGAGAGGATACAGGTATTCGAAGGAGTGGTCATCAAGCGCTCGAAGAGCGATCAACACGCGAATGCCTCTTTTACCGTTAGAAAGCTTTCGTACAACGTAGGAGTGGAGAGAACATTTCTTCTGCACAGCCCTCGAATCGAGAAGATTGAAGTGGTACGGCTCGGAGCAGTTCGTCGGTCAAGACTATTTTATCTCAGACCTCTTCGAGGGAAAGCTGCGAGAATTAAAACGAAACTCTTTGGTCAGCGTGGTGATGTGGCAGCAGTGGCTCCCGCTGGTGTTGATGCACCCGTTGGAGATGTCGAGACGGCTCCAGCCGCTGCTGAGTAATTCGTTCAGCACAGGAATTCTCAGTACAGGAATTCATTGAGTAAACCAGCTAGGGAAGAGACGGTAGGGCAGGCTACTCTGCATCTGGGTGCTTGACCTTCTCTGGTTTCTCCTCGTTAGTGGGGATTATTGGAGTCGAAATGACTCCTATATTCTCGTAATGAGGACTAGTGCTTAGAAGATTCGGCTGCTTCAATCTCTGTACATCTGGGATGAACGAACTTTAAAAGCGCCCGGTCGACCGATGGAACTTCTGTCTTGTTCCCTTGAGGTGTTGGGTCTTGATATCTTAGATATTAGTGAACGGCGTTCTCCATTTTCGTCTTTCGAGAAGCTTCTTTCTTTGGGTTTTCCTTATCCCCTGTTGACTCGGTGATCTTTGGAGCATGTAACTGTACACTCGCAGAACTCTGTGTTCTGTCAGAAGTTTGCTTTGCTATTGGGATAAGAGTTTCTTGTTCGCTCAACCCTTTATCTGTGGTGTTAGCTGGCGCACTATTTTTGGGGGTCTTCATTTTGGGAGCTAAAGTTTTTGGGTCTTTCCCTGAATCTTCTAATGAAGGGGATGAGGTCATAGCGCAGACTCCATCAAAATAGGCTCCGTCTTCTACCACAAGAGATGGCGTTGAGATATTTCCCACAACTTCGCCAGAGGAAAATACTTCTAGACGCTTTCGAGCTTTTATTTCACCTGAAACAGATCCCAGTATAATGAGTGTCTCAACATTAATATCCGCTGAAACGCTCCCTTCTGGGCCTACAATAAGAACACTTGAAGAAAAAATCTCACCGACAAGACTCCCATCAATTCGAACTGGAGTATCAAAGCTTAACTTTCCCTGGATGACCGTCCCTACTCCTAGAGCAGAGCGCACCGTGCCATATTTTGTCTCAAGCTCATCTGAATTTCGTCCATCCGACGCTTGCGGTTCCGAAGAAAGCTCTGTTTTTGAATTTCTCGTGATGCTTCTTTCAGACTTGGACTCGGGAGTAGACGTTGTCTGCTCATTTTCTTTTTTCCACCAGGCCACTTTTACCCCTTCTCTTTTCAGGTATTGAACTTCCGTTAGGCTCGCAATTTCTTTAGACCGCCCTGTCGAGCAGTGTACTGCTAAGCTATTCAAATGACCAGAAACTTCGAATGACTGGTCCATCTCTTTGAGAATTCTCATTCCCGGGGGCAAAATGCAAGCCAATCTCAGCAACCTGAGGCCACTTCGTGTTTTAAGAAAGTTTTACGAAGTCCATCTTGTAGGTCAGAAGGCGTAAATTTAAGGCTATGCACGAGTTTTCTATTTGAAAGAGAGACGTCCTCTGGCCGGCACGGAGGCGAGGGAAGGTTCTTTCGCGAGCATGCCGAGAGTAGGCACTGATCACCACCTGCGGCCTTAATGACTTCTCTTGTAAACTCTTCTCGCGAATAACGAGAGCTTCCAGAGCAGTGTAGTATTCCCGAGTGCTTTTCTGTAAGACATTTCCAGATAATTTCCACCATATCGGATACATATAGCGGAGTTCGCCACTCATCAAAAAAAGCGGGAATCGTCCTGTTATCACGGAGTGATGTGAGTATCCACTGCAATGGCCCGCCGTTTCTTCCCTTTGGGAAACCATAGAGAAGACTCGTTCTAAGAATCATTCCGAATTTCTCGAGATGAGCGATATCTTTTTCCATCTTGAATTTTGTTTTTGCATAGACCGAAATCGGATTTGGTTTTTGCTCCTCAGTAAAGCCTCCAGTTGGAGGTATCGTATTCCCATCGAAAACAAGGTCCGTCGAAATACCGCACAGATAGGTATTACTCTCCCCTGCATATTGTATTATGGCTTGTGAGTATTGGACGTTGGCATGATATGCAGCCATTGGGTTATTTTCACACTCATTCAGGCGAGAATTAGCGGCACAGTGAATGATTCCCTCAAAGCGATGAGCGTGGAGATGTTTGGATAGTGCTAAATAGATTTCTTCAGTCGAGCTGTTGGTATTCAAAATTGGTAATGTCCAATTTCTCTTTCTGTTCATACTCCGTGAAGAAAGAGGAGCCCGATCCAAGGTAAATACATCAAGTCCCTGTTTGGTAGACAGATATTCAGCGAGATGCTCTCCAAGGAATCCAGAAGCCCCGGTGACAAGAATTTTCATTCGCGAACTCTCTCACTCTATTTTTGCAGGAAGAGATTTACCCCATCCTCTAGGGTTTTTGCCTGAATATCTGGCAATTGTTCCCCAGAATACTCTTCGCTGATCAGACAGCTTGTACATCCCAAATTTTTTGCAAATTGAATATCTGCTTCTGAGTCTCCAAACATAATCGAGGATTCCCGTACGATATTGAGCTCTGCAATGGCGCGTTCTCCGAGGAGTGTTCCTGGTTTGCGACAGGGGCGTTGTTCAGCTTTTGTATAGGGAGAGAAGTAGATCTTATCGATCAGTATCCCAGCATCGCTGAGTTGTCGAAGCATCTCAAGGTTAACGCGATAAAAGTCTTCTTTCGTAAAATAACCGAAGCCGATTCCCGGTTGATTGGTGATAATGACGAGGCGAAATCCTGCTTCTTTGAGTCGAAGGAGGCCAGGGATAACGCCTGGAAGGAGCTCAAACTGTTCTGGATCGCTTAAGTATTGGACGTGCTTACAAAGAGTTCCATCTCGATCAAGGAATGCCGCTGGAGCTGCATCTGGGAGCATATCAGGCTCTGATGATGCAAGTTGCGGAAGATAATTATGGATAATTTTTTCGATGATCGACGAAGAAGAACGGCCGCTTACAAATGGCACACACTTCACTTGACCACCGTACTCTTCGACAAGGGGAGCTGAAGTAAGTTGTGCGCGGCCATAGTCTCCTGCTTTTAAATAGATATCAGGAGAAAGTTCTGTAATGTTGAGATTATTGTTCTTTTCTTCAAAGATGAAGGCGTGATCAACTACTTCCAAGGCTTGGATGATAGCACATCGATCTGTCTCTGACTGTATGGGGCGTGAATCGCCCTTTAGTGCTCGAACTGAATCGTCGCTATTCACTGCTACTATCAGAATATCACACTCACGTTTAGCAGCCTGAAGATAGTCAATATGTCCTCGGTGTAGCAGATCAAAAACTCCAGAGGTAAATCCTACACGGAGTCCTTGGTTGCGATACTCCTCTCGCTTCTCCTTGATTTGAGCCCTTTGGACGTCTTTCTTTCTCATAAGATGTTATACAAGAGAGGTGTTGAGTTTCCCTCTTTCTGCTACTATACGAAGAATATTCTCAGAAAGGGAGACGAAACGCTACGCGAGAAGATCGTTTTTCTGAATAACATGAACGATGCCGTATTACTCTGAAATTCATTACTGGCTCAGTACGTACTGTAACGTCGGCTCCTCCGATCAAAGAGCAGTAGAGACATTTGTAGATTGTGAAACACGTGAGAGAGTTCATTCTCTACGCACTCAACTCTATGCAGTATCTCAGGGAAAATATGACGAGGAGGAATTTATTCGTCAGCTCGGTAGGGAGCGGAAGAATCGACACGGTTCTTTTCAAGCTTGGGCGAAAATTATGCTTCAGTGGATAGCTCAGTACAGTCGTAACTAACCCGCTAACGCATGAGATAAGCCCGCGAACGCATTAGATAAGAAGGAGGTATGCCGTGCTCGCAGATACTGTGTTCGTAGACGTAAGGCTACTTCTTGTGTTCGAGCATGAATTTTTGATGATGTTCTGAGATGGCCTGAAAGACTTCTTCAGGGGTATCTGCAATCGTAATAACATCAAAGTCTTTAGCGCTGACTAGCCCACGAGCAAGTACTACATCTCTCATCCAATCGATTACTCCAGACCAAAAACTTTTGTCCATTAACACAATTGGGCGCGGAGATAGGTGTTTTACCTGTATAAGTTGCCATGAGAAAAAAAGTTCAAGCAGAGTTCCAATGCCGCCGGGTGTTGCTACGATGCTATTTGAAAGGCGCATGAAGTCATCAAGGCGTGATGAGAATTTATGATGATGCCGTTTTACGTCTAAGTGGTGATTTGGTTCAGGTTCAAAATCAAGCTCAATCGACAGGCCGAATGACATGCTTTTCGATTGCTTCTCTTCTTGACCGAGCTTCGCTCCTTTATTTGCAGCTTCCATGAGTCCAGGACCACCACCAGTCAGAATATCGATTCCCTCCCAGGCTAGCATTCGAGCTAAAGAGAATGCCTCATCATATTCAACGCTATCAGGTTTGATTCTTGCGCTACCAAAAATGCAGACTCTATAAAATTGCCCGTCTTCAAGTTCACGGAGTTGTTGTTCAATAACCAGAGCTCTCTGGTGTAGGTTACGTAAGCGCTCGTCAAGGTGCTTACGACGCCCCTTTCGTTCTTTGCGAATCTGTTCTTGTTCTTCTTGGGGTTTGGAGTGCGCAGTCATTTTTTTTCTTTCTTACTTTTTTTTCTATTCGTTTCCTGTAAATGAAGCTCTAGAGCCGTTCTCTGATAAGATGCGAGAGACGCCTGAAAAGACAGAGAAAAATTGTTATTATTCCAGTACTCAAGGGGAAAAGAGTCGCTATCCCCCTTGAATCGCTCTGAGATTCTCATTTCCTGCCTCTTGCTGCCCTTGCGTTGTGCCAGCCTCTGGAGATTTTGTGCCATTCAGCGCCCCAGCATTACGACTGAGTTGTATAGTGAGGCTCTCCGCAGGTGGGGCTGAAATTATATGTTCTGGGGCCGAGGAGGAACTCTTATTTGATAGCGTCAACTCTTGGTTCCGTCTTCCTTCAGATACCACCGGATTACTTGTAGTGTGAACCATGGTCGGGATAGGTCTTTCCGATGCAAGCTCCTGTGGTTTTACTTGGTCGAGCGTTGAGGCAGTTTGCTCTCCTGTAATTTTTTCAGCCGTCAGCTGTTCTGTGACGATACGTGCCCACGTCTCCCATCCTCTGAGCCCCTTTCTTTCTGCTACGAGATCTTTGAGGGTCTCACGCGAATCTCCGTCATGCGCATCGCATAGGGTCTGAAGAGAAGTTTCAATAAACCGAACGGCTTTTAATAAGTCATCATAGTGTGAGGGAAGAATTCGACTAGCGGGTCCTCGTTCAGTCCGTAAGCGAGCCCGTTCAAGAGCTTTTCGCAACTCTGACGAAGCTTGTTCAAGTTCACTCAGCTCCTGCTGTCGCATGGGAGTGCTAAACAGCCGAGGGTTGTGATGAGGATGAAAATATCTGTAAATATCCATATAACGCAGCCTCTTTGAAGGTACGGTGTACGGAGGGTTCTCACAAGAGAGCAAATTCTCATAGAGAAGAGGGCGAACTCGGTAGAATTGGGCTATCTTGGGCTTAAGGCAGTAGATCGCAAAACTCAAGACCTGTTTGAAGGCGTGTTATATGATGAATCTCATGCCTCATCCCAGAAGAGCAATGGGTGATGAGGTCTTTCGTTCTGAGGGAGAAGGTTAGATGGATTATGCCCTTTACGCTTTTTGGACAATTCCACCACTTGGAATGTTGTGCCTAGTTCTCTGGAGTGGGCTTGAAAAGTTTACCTCTTCGGATAAAACGAGGAGAAACTCTTATGAATCGAAAGATTTATTAAATCAGTTTTGGTTTTTAGCAGGCTGTTCACTTCTAACCTTTTTAGTAGATACTCACGTAATTCAAGGTGGCATGGCAGACCCTTTTTTGCGACACCCCGTGGTTGAAGCATGGTTGCCGCGATTTCTTGTGCGACTTTTTTTGTATCCGATAATTCTTTATCTTGGAGCGCGGATCATTGGAGGAACGAAAGTTGCAAACCTTGGCTTGCGAAATAAGGATAGCAGAAGATAGATGGTGACAATCGCTGGCATCGATGAAGTTGGAAGGGGGCCTATTGCTGGGCCTGTAGTGGTAGGAGCCACCTGCTTTACCAGTACTGTGTCTTATCCTCAATTTACTGACTCAAAAAGTTTGACCGAAAAAAAGCGTGAACAATTGGTATTTGAAATTCTAGAGAAAGCCGACAAGTGGGTCCTGATTGCCGTTGGCCCCCAAACTATTGACCGTCTTAATATTTTAGAAGCAACGCGACATGCGATGACAAGGGCTATGAGCTACTTGCAGGCTGAGGAAAACCTAGTAGACGGGAATATGAGACTCGAAACATCTCTTTCCTATACGTCGATTATCAAGGGAGATGCTACCCATTGGCAGATTGGCGCAGCATCGATACTTGCCAAGGTGTGGCGAGATCGACTGATGAAGAGTTATGACACGATTTTTACGGGATATGACTTCAAGAAGCATAAAGGGTATCCGACCCCGGTGCATAAGAAAGCGCTTATCAAGCATGGACCCTCTCCGATTCATCGGTTTTCATATCGAACAGTTTCTCAGCTTGGTGGAGAAATCCAACGCGCACTTCTTACATCAAATTCTGATGAGCTGCTTATTGCATCTGAGAAAGATGATTATTTTTTTACCCCGCCTCCCGAAGGATTTTCAGAGTACTCTTGACCTTGGCAAGTGGGGAGAGAAGTTTGCTGTTCAAGTATTAAGACGTGCTGGATATGTGATTCTACATCGGAACTGGCGTTCTCGTACTGGCGAATTAGATATCGTATGTCACAAAGACGACACGCTCGTATTTGTTGAGGTCAAGACACGTCAGCGAGGCTTTAAGGGTTATCCTCTTCAAGAGATCATTTCAAATGACAAAAAGAAACGCTTGTATCAATTGAGTCATGAATACGTATCAATAACTGGCTTTTATCGAAAAAAGAAGCGGTATGCTGCAACTCGTTTTGACCTTTTTGTTGTGGCAGTTGATGATGCTCCTTTTCCGTACTATCACCATTATAGGGGAGCATTCTCCTTTTTTTGTTAGGAAACTGAGTTCTCGTTGGGAGATGAAGGCGTAGTTTCCCTCAGATCATCGAGAAATAGGAGGAGGCTGGGGTCTTCAATCTTTTCCATCCTATAGATCAGTCCTTTTCGATCTATGAATGGTGCCTTTCGCTTTCTGACAACTCTGTATTCTGGATTTTTATAGAACCAAACCAGTTCATGTTCAGGGGTTACCTCCAGGGCAACAGCGCGTTCCCCAGAGACAATGAGCGTGTTTCCATTTTTGAGACGTTGCGCGCCTCCCCGCACAAATGAATAGATACGCTTTCCGTTCACTCTTTCTATTGAGGAGTGTATCACTCCTGAGTCAGGTGTAAGTTCTATAACGCGCGACCAATCTCGTTTTTGACCGTTATCAAAAATGAGAATTTCTCCATTAGAGAGCAGTGTCGGCTGATGTTGATGGTCTAAGACCCCTGGCCCGAAGGACCACAGAAGGGCACCCGTTGCAAGATCAATTATGAATATCGTGTTGATTTCACGGGCTGAAAGGAGAAGAGCGCTAAAAGCCGGAATGCCCAAGAGGTCCTGACGCAAGATTTCAATTGAATTGACATGAAAGATATCGGCGTATGTATCGTTCGTAAGTTCCTTACGAGGGTTGTTCTGTGCAAATTTTCTAGCGGCTTCGAGATGTGAATCGGGCACGAGCGGCAAGAGAGTTTCATTGAGTGAAATTCTTCTCAGTCGAGTTCCATTTTGAGCAAGGAATACAATAAACTCTCCAAGTATTGGAAAGGTATCCCCCTTCCACGTGATATCAGTAAGTTCTCGCTCAAGGATTAAAATCTCACCAGCATCATTGGTATCAAGATCATGGTGAAACATTCCTGGTGATTGCCATATCCGTTGTGACATCTTATCAAGTTTTAAGAGCCCCTTATCTTTAACAATCGCAAAGAGATCTCCTTCAGGAAGAAGTTCAACATGGTGCCAGCCCTTATCTCTCTTGCCACCAATCAATGAATACCATTGGTGAAGAATACGACCATCAGGATGTAAGAGGACTGCGCGTGGCTCATCTCTACTACAAAAAAGATTGGGGCCAGGAGCAGCTTTCTCTTGCTTATATACGGAAACTCCCGATGGCACATTGTTTTCAATGAAGCCAAACCAAAGTTCTTCTAGGCTCACGATGAGCATGATAGTGAGAAAAACAATGCCGAAATTAAGCCACCTCTTTCTATTCATTTTTACCATGCATATCTCTTTGGGGTGGTGAATTGGGACCTCACATTCGGTTTGCTATACCTTCTCTGTAATCGGCCAAGGTGTCGAGAATCATGAGAGGAATATAAAATGCCGTTTTCTATGACATTTTACGGGAGGCATGCGGAGAGTGCGAGAACCTCAAGTGCTTTATTTCAGTCTCGCGGTGGAAACTCCCCTGTTGTGGTCATGACGAAGAGCAGTAAGGCAGACCAGAAATACGAGCAGTACCAGTATCGGAAGATTGTAACGTTCAAAAATCAGGAAGAAGGCATGAAAGCAAATGAACATGAGAATCAGCAGCTTTCCAAAGAAGAGTTGCTTATTCTCTTGATGCAAGGAGGAGATGATAATGAGAAGTGGAATAGTGAGAAGAGATAAGTCGTAGTTATTGACTTGGATCGATAAACCGATAGAGGCAATGAGCGAGAGAGAAAAGGCATCATTCATCGAAAATAGGTTTTTTCGAACATTTTGTGCGAACAGGAATAACCACGCTATACTGCAGAGTATCGTGAAATACAGTGCATAAGGCGAGTAGTCTTGCAGAAGAGAAAAGATTCCCATCCCTAAAGATGATGGCAGTGTGTAATCAAGGGTGGGAGTTTGTCCCTGAAGATAAATCAGAACAAAGCGGGTGTAGTGTAAGATGCCATTAATTCC
>RFPC01000044.1 GCA_009926305.1 bacterium | reverse complement strand
CTCCTGGGCAATTACCCGCAGTCACTTGCCGTCCTGCAGCGGTTGCTTGCTGAATATCCGCAGGACCCGAAAGCACCGACCGCCATGCTCAGGCTGGGCACCGTCTACAGCGAGATGGGCGACCGGGCGCGCGCCGTCGATTACTGGCAGCGCATCAGGCAGAGCTATCCGGACAGTACATCTGAAATCGAAATCGCCAACGAGTACCTGGGCGAGCTCGGACTCTGACCAGCCGGCCCCGGGCCATTCACACCAGCATGAGCGCGACACTGAGAGGCACGTATCGAACCTGCTGTTCAAATTGATTTCGCTCATGAGAGTCCAGAAGCCCGGCTGCTCGATATTCAGCGTGGCTGTTTCTTTGAGAAATCTGATCACGTTTCATCGCGCTGCGTGTATTTTCAAACCTATGAATCAACGGCTCCTCAAGCCCACGAAGAACATCACGGGAACTCCATCGACTGTTCGCAAGCAGCCATACGCCAAGCGATATACAAACAAAAAGTACAACGAGCTCTATCATGTCTCCTAAACTCTTATTTTTGCCATCTTCAACATCCATACAATGCCGACTACCACCAGTGAGATACCAATGACGATGAGAGCTCTCCCTATTGGGTGAACAAACGCTTCCACAAACGCCCGCTGATTCGTCATCCCCTGAATGATTCCAATTAGCAGCGTGCATCCCGCAATCCCAAATGCTGATAGTTTTTGCATCGCAACAGCTCCTCTCGTTTTCCTCCTAAACGACTGTCGTTGTCGGACGACTCGAGCCAGTCTCCTCAGGCAGTGTGATAAGGTTGCACCCTCTTTTCGTGCAAGAGTAAATGCCATGCGAAAAAGCTTAATATCGGGATGTCGCACTCGAGCACCAAAGATGGCTATCGCATCATCTTCACTGGCTCCCTCTTCTAACGCGCTTTGGATTGATTCTAACTCGGAGCGCATAATAGAGTTCTCTTGAAAGAGTTGCGCTGATTGAATTAAGGCAATCAGTGGATCGAGCCCGGTCTTCATACCAGAGGACAGCGACATCAGGAGTGCAGCATAGTCGCGGTCAAAATCTGCTTGTCTTCCCTGACATCTACGCTCGAGGGCATGACGCTGCATCGCATAGCAGGCAAGCGGAAGAAGGAAGAATGAAAACTGTAGATAAAAGCCCAAAAGAACTGAACCGAGCCCCGAAAATACCAAAAAGATGAACCAGCATCTCTGCCTCCTCTCGGAGATATCAGCATATCTACAAATTGTTGACGGATATAATCTTCTCAGTATTGAATCTGGTTTATGACAAAGCGAGTACTTCTTAGAAGGCTCGGCAATCCAACGGTTTTTCGCTCCACTACCAAGAAGCTCTCTGAGACGTATAACCTCACTACGTCCAGATGAAAGTCCTGCTACGCCTCTCATGCTGCTTTCATTCCTTCTTGAAAAGCACATTCAGCAGGCAACTCGAGCCTATCAGGCAGATGTGACAAGTAGAGCGGATGCTCTCCTGTTTCGAGCTCAGAACGAAACTGGCTAACTCGCGACACAAGTTGCCAGGTTGGAGTAGAAGCATCCCTGTCATAAAGAAAAATATCACGCTGACGCAAAACACCATCAGAAGCGGCGCCAAGCTCTTTAATCTCCATAATACGTCTCTGTCCAGTCCGCCGGCAGATATTTATAAATGCAACAACTTGTACCGCAGTACCGATCTGCTGAATCAGAACGTCACGACCAACTCCGCGCTGCGCTCTCCCAAGAAAAAGCTCCAATCGAGTGATTGCATCTGTGGCGCTTTTTGCATGAATCGTAGAAAGTCCTGGATGCCCAGAAGCACAAACATCAACAAACGCCTCCGCAGCTTCACAATCACGGATTTCGCCAAAAATAATGCGATTCATCGCCATTCTCATTCCTGCTCGAATACATTCAGCAGGAGAAACGCGCCCTTCACCATCGGTATTTGCCTCTCGGGTAGTCATATACCGAGTTTGTGGATGTTCTAGGCGTATTTCAGGGGTATCTTCGATGACGAGTATCGAATCTTCATGTGGAACACTACTCGCAAGAGCTCGCGCTAGAGTCGTTTTACCTGTTCCGACTTCTCCAACAATGAAGGCGGTATGACCGCCCCGAATGAGAAGCGAGAGATATCGCAAGATAGGCTCTGGAGCTAAGCCCTTTTTAACAAGGTCTTCAATGCATACTGTCCCAAAGCGATTGAGTCGAATTGTTAAATAAGGTCCAGTATCGCATAACGAGCGATGAACAGCATGAACTCGAGCAAGACTCCCGATCATTCCGTCGGCGACTGGTTTTTTTGTCGAGTATGAAGTTCCCGCCTTTTGCAAAATTCGCTCGACAAACGTTTCATAAGCCTCCTGATTGAAGAATCGAAGGTTCGTCGAATACGTATTTCGTCCACGCTGAAAAGAAATTTGCCGGCTATCATGCACAATAATATCTGAAATATCAGGCGCATTAATGAGATCCTGAAGCACCCCAAACGGACGACTCTCGCGTTCAAGTTGTGCCAAAATTTGATCTCGCTCAAAGTTGCTTATCTCAAAACCTTGTTGGCGAGAAACTGAATAAACCAATTCTACAAGATCATGTTGAGAGAGGCTTTGCTTCGTCGACTCAGACTCCTGACGACCCAACTCGCGCTGCACCTCTTGAAGAATGTGGATAAGCGAGGGTGTTAGTCCTTCCTCTCGAGGAGCTGGCAAGGCAAGCATTTGTCCAGAGCTACGATGAGGAACAATCTCTTCAAGCTCTTCAGGAGTAATTCTACGCATTAATCCTCTTCATCTTTTAACCAGTTTGATGGCGTTACTTCGGTTCGAATCCACCTATTTCCTGTTAACGAATACTGACGTGAGTTCTTTCCTTCCACTCTCAAATAACCAGTCACTCTCTCTTCAGGTTTTATCGCCCCTTCTCCTTGAAGCCGTTGACGGTCATAGCTTCGCTCTCTCCAACGTCCCTCATCTCCTAAACTTCTGAGCGCAAAGGCAATTTTTCCGTGTGGAGAAGCTGTCGTAATTGTTAACGCCTGTTCTTGGGTGACCAATAGCGTTACGGTGCTGGGTACGCGATTACTACTTGAATTCTGAATCGGATTAACAGAACGAGCTGCCGATAAAATTCGAACTTTTTCAGCAACCACACGAGTTCCCTGAGCGGTAACCAACAAGACATCAACTATTGCACCACTACTTGCCCAACCCTCAACCGCTCCAGTTGCATCCACTTTCACGGTAATAGCCCTCATGCCATCGGGAATCCGATTGATAACGGGATTCGAGGCGCTAGGATTAACACTCAAGTTCTTCTCGAATATTGGAAGATTGGCTGGAAGGGGCGCAATAGCCATCGATGCTAAAAACGGCTCGATATCAAATACTGCACCAACTGGTATCTGATGACGAGGAAACGCCACTTTCTGAAATCGTATATCCTTTAGGATTGTACCCGCCGAAACAGGCTCAATCGGCACGGGGATCGGCACGGTATCGAACTGACCAACAACTGGATGAACAGTTACTATATCCGCAGATACCGCGCCATCTCCTTGCACAGAAAAGATTACACTCGCGACAACGACCGCTATAGCGAGCATTCCGAATCCCAAGACATTCTGATTACTTCTTCGTGAACGAATACGTGCAACCCGTCTCGATGGCATAATACACCCCCGACGTTCTTCTCTAGGCTATTGTGTTAGTTCCCAATCGCTGTATTGGTCGAGATTGTATCGATATTTGCAGAAATGCTACCGAAAAGCCCGGTTACTCCTGTCTGAAGAACGGCAAACGCCGCAGCCGAAATCATGAGTACAAAGGCTGCACCAGCTGCATACTCAAGAAGAGTAAGCCCGTCTTCCTTTCGATGATATTTTTTGAGTTGTGTTTTTAATTTCGTTTTCATGTTTTTTTCCTTTTTGGTTTTTTGTCTGTCGTATCGTTGAGCATCTTCATGATTATCAACGGTACGCACTCAAAACCTTGAAAAAAGAATGCAAAACCTGTCAGAAATTATCTTAACGAATCGTTACTCCCGAGATCAGGTCGCCGATTGTAAAGCCACTTTCTTCGGGAATTTTTGTGGGGAGAGAGTTCGCATCTTTAGCGTCAAAGCTCTTCTTGCTTTTTGAGTCTGACTCATCGTTATTGTCGGCTCTCTCTTTCTCCTCTCTTTCCTGCTCTGAACACTCCTCCTGCTGCATCAGGTCAATAAGACACGGACTGCGAACGCCAGAATCTCGCATTACCTTCGGCTCCGGCAGTGCTTTCACATGCGTGAGGATATCTTTCTTGCGATCCTGTGCCGCTGCAGCAATTATGGGATGCTCTTCGCTCTGCGCCACAGAGGCACTATCGCCTCTCTTTTTCTGAATTCGAGCCATAAAACGACGAAAGAGACTGCCTTCAGAGTCATCTTCATTCACAAGTTCTAGTTGAATGGCTAGTTGCTCAAATGCATCCTTCGCTGAGTTTCGCGATAGTGATAAAAATGTTCCTCCTGAGGCCGGCCATTTAGCGGCACGTCGACAAAAAGGAATTCCGAACGGTGCCCACGATTTCTCGCTTCCGGTAAGCACCCGTTCAAATTCAGAAATAAGTAGGCGACGAGGCAATCCAGAGCCACAGCCATTGTCTAAAATAGTCAGTCGACCAGAAGATGACGTATTCTCTTGAACTTTTCTAAAGCGATCTACAGATGCATAAAGTGTTGCAGGATCATTATTCAGGATAAAGACGACTTCGTCGGCTACGCGATGCAATGTTTTTTGTAACGCTCCACGCATGCATCCACTATCAATAACGATGCACTCGAAACGCTCATCCAGAAATTCAAGAAACGCTAGAAAGAGACGCACTGTTTTTGAGTCGCTTGCATAGAGCAATTCGCTCTCGGGAGGAGGTGCAATATGAAAAAGCGATGGGTCATCTTCCCAAACTTGGCATAAACACTGCTCAACAGCTTCATCACATAAGGGACGGCTCCCCTCAAGAATAAGCTGAAAGTTCTCATTAACAAATGGAGGGGCTTGTAAAAAGCGGGTCAGATCTTGGGTTTCAAAATCCAAGTCAATAAGTACTGTCTTATTCCCATATAAAGAGCTCAACTCTCCGAGCGCTGCCGCGACGGTTGTTACCCCCACGCCACCTTTGCCACTTTCCACAACGACGAGCTTCGCCTTTCGCTCTTCCTTTTTGTTGCGAGAGAGAAGAATCAACTTTCGAAGAAATGTGAGACTGACATCTTGCATTGAAATGGTATCGTTCACGCCTAGCCGAGCAAGTTGCTCGACATGCGCAAGAGACTCTAGCCGAGGAGAGGTACAGGCAAGAAGGGGAACTTTCTTGATGACTTCTCGAATTTTTCTAATGCACGTAAGATCCTCTTCTAGAAGGGCTGGACCAAGAATGCAAAGGTCTGGTGTTCCTGCAAACTGAAGCTCCTCTAGAGAAACTGGCTTTAGGTCAACTCGTGGAACGAACTCTATCTCTGCATTCTCTTCATGTAAGAGCCCATGAAACCAAGTCGTTAATGACTCCCTCTCTTTCGCTCCTCGTTCGAGTACGTGAATTGTGAGCATGGTCAAGATTTTCCTATCAAGAAATAGTTCAATCAGGCTCTGGCAGTGTTGATTCAGATAGAATAAGACTAGACAAAAGCATGAATCGAACGAGATTTGGTCGAACACTAACTCTTTTTGTTTCGTATTTGGTAAAATTTTTTTCGCAAAAAACTGGAAAAACGGCTAACTTATTGAACAATAGATCAGATCCGAACAGATGCAGATAACACAGAACATTAAAAAAAATCTCTTTCAAAAGCGATGGTCGGGAACGTGGACAGCATCTGGTACCATTTCCGAGGCAAATTGTAGCCTTCTTACCGATCACCTTATGAAAAAAGTGATTCCGGAAAATGTATTCACAGGAAAAGCAATCGTTGACTTAAAAGGTCGCGACAAGCAAAACCTTCTCCTCGAGAACTTTCCCGATGATCAAAAGCCATCTGAGCAAGAGATACTCTTTGTGCAAGGTGCTGCTAATCATGGGGTAGAGCCAATAACCTTCCGTATCAACACCCCTTTCCTGCGCTTCTCCAATAGCCATATTGAGCACTCAGTTACAAGTGAAAGGTCATTCCACGCCCCGCGCTTCCTGAAAGCAAAAAGCCTCGGAGAAATTATTCCTTTTTCATTAAAGCATTTTAGGTGCGGACTTGAGCGATATCAGTCTCTCTTTAAAGCGCTTTCATTTGGATATGTTCCAGAAGTTGTTGACCGGCTTATTGTTGACTATTCAGATGGCTCTCTCGCCGTAGAACTTCAGGCATCGAACCTCCTGAGCCCCACTACCCCCCCATTCTTTGGCGTTTTAGAGATTGAGTCTTTTCTTAACTTACTAGAAACATTGTAGTTTTATTCTGCGAATCTCCAGTATCTCCTTCCTGAAATCTCTAAGACACATCGACACCGGAAAGCTCAATAACAACGGCAAAGGGAGAACTGCACGGCAAAAGCTATCTCGACAGAGAGAAAGAAGGAACCATGACTACGGTAAGTCAAGAACAGAACAACGCAGAACAAGAAGCAGACCGAGTTATAGACTCGCTTCACGTGGGGAGCGATAAAGCCTCAGATCAAAAGATTCATGGTGCATTGGGTGCAATTCAAGATCTTGATGGATACCTTATCCCTCAAAACCTTCTTGACGAGCACTCCAAACTCCAGTCACTTCTCGCATCTGAGAGCCTAGAGAATTCCGCTACTACAAACCTCAGAGAACTTATTGGCAAAGAGATTGTTATATCAGAGGCTTGCATTGATCATACAGCAGAAGGAGTAGTTTTTGATGGTATCTGTACTATAGAGAGAGAGGAAGATGTTCACATTATCTCTGAAGAACCATTAATGCTTCAGGGTGAGCTCCTAATTATTCAAGGCTCAATCACGCACGAATATTCCAATAGAAGCGGTGATAAAGGGGTTAGCATTCAAAATATTAAACTTTCATTTAGCTCCGCTAACGCCCTTGTTCGTAAAGAGACAAGAAGCTCTCCTGAGCTCCCTCAAGCGGCATAATGAGTATCAATTAGATAAGCCTTAAAAGCTGTGCTCGAAGAAGTAGCGCAATAGTCTTTCCATCACAGATATCACCAGATGCAATTCTCATAAATATTTCATCCCTCTCCATCTCAATTACCGTAATATTCTCATCTGCATCAGCGGGAAGAGAGGAGGGAGTAAGGTCTCTTGCAATGAATAAATACTGCAATTCATCGCAGAAACCTGGAGCTGGATAGAGAGTACCAAGCTCATGCCACGTTTCAGCCCGCATACCGACCTCTTCCTGGATCTCTCGCTGGGCACAGTGAAGTGGAAGCTCCCCAGATTCGAGTGTACCAGCAGGAGCTTCTATCAACTCTCGACCAATCGGCATCCGATATTGCTGAACAAAAAGAATCGAACCCGTATCGGTAATTGGCAAAAATACCGCCGCCCCTGGGTGTCTTACTGCAAATCGCTTCCTTGATGTATCAGTCGGTTGCTGCTCTTCAACGTAGAACACGGGGCATTCGTAGACTTTCTTGATGAAAACCTTATCTTCATCATTTATTTTGTTCGACATATCTATTTCACTTCCCCCATCACCGTATTTCAAAAAATGCGCTATATGATTACTACAGAAGTGACAAACCAGCTAGCACAACAAATACAACGCGAGCTTTCAGCCTCCTATGCCTACTATGGGTTACATCTCTTTTTCACCCAAAAAAGCCTCAATGGCTTTGCTCGCTGGAGTAAACAACAAGCAATAGAAGAGCTAACTCACGCAGACAAAATCATGTCTCACCTCTTAGAGCGAGATGCAGTAGTAGAAATATATGATATTCAACAAGCAGAGACTTCATTTAAAACTCCCTTGGAAGCACTTCAATATGCACTAACTCTCGAACAAGACGTCACTCATGCAATCCTTCATCTCAAGCAACTTGCTCATGAACAACGCGACTTTCAAACAAGCAGCTTTCTGAATTGGTTTCTTGATGAGCAAGTGGAAGAGATTGCCCAACTACAAGAGCTCTGCCAAAGGCTTTCTCTGGCTGCCGATGATATGAGCGCACTTCTCTTTCTTGACAATCAAATAGGAAAAGCGCGCACAAAAACTCTTATAAATACGAAGGACATGTGAGATTTTCTTACGGATTATTAAATGATCTTCGTATTTTTCCTCTAGGTAGGGCTTTCAGCTGTTTAGCCCACAAGTTTCCAATAAAAAATGCCGTCTTACTCCATAGTTAAGTTCGATTTGAGTCTGTTTTTGTTTCTTGTAGTTGTAGTAGCAGCTTGAAGTAGATGTAGAAGTATGACCGGTGTACGAAGTACAGACGCTATCTCTTCATCGAGTAGCATTACCGTTCGTCCACAGCAGTCCTTTGCTGTGAACGGTCGCATACGCTTTGGCAACGATTCTTTCACCTTCCTTGATCTTCAGAACAATAGTGGCTCTAGCATCTCGCTGCTACGCCTTAACTATGCACTCGGCACACTTGCTACTGCGAAAGACAAACTCGGAGAACTCCTTGGTCTCACTGATGAGTTATTTGAGCTCGCTGAATCTGCATCACTTGACTCTACAAGCAACTCAAAAAGAAAATCGATAAATCGACGATTTCAGGATAAAATCGAAGACTTTCAGGAGCTCCTGGACAACTCCTCCAAAGATGGTGTTGATTTTCTTAATAAAGATGAACTCACGGGGTTATTAGAATTTGCAGGTCTCGAAAAAGAGCTTGCTGGCCGTCTCTCATCGACTTTTAAGCGACTTGCTGGTTCAGATTCGATTCTCGGATACGAAGATGTCGAAGGGGCAACTGTTCGATATAAAAAGAAGGTTCGTGAACAGAATCCTCTTCGGAATCAACAGGTAACTCAAGAAGAAAACAATCTGGGTCAAGGCGTTCCGTTCCTGAAAACCACTGATTCCGTAACACGCAATATTCTGTTTGGAACAGAAGCTCAATATACAGGCAACTCCAGCGGGAATGCTCTTATTGGTACAGCAACGAAAAGTGATCAAATTTCGGTTCAAGCTGATATTGCGGACTATAGTCAACGCCTACTCGCGGTAGATAGCGCCGGGCTACTTGCTCTGGTTTCAACTGGAGACAGCGACAAAGCCGTACTGCAGTTTTACTCAATGCTCAACTCCAATGCACCCGTACACCACTTAACTCTGACTACTCTTGATACCTCTTATGATTCAGTAAAAGCAGATGTTGCCCCACTCGCTGGGAGCTATGCCTATTTAGACGAAGCCAATACAACAATTTATTATAAGCAAACGAACGATAGCTCTTTTGAAAGTCTGTCCGTCTCAGGTGGCACTATTTCTCAAATGCAAGTCTCAGATGGAAAAATCTTTTTTACCTCAGATGCAACAAGCCTAGGTGCCAATGGAGCTACAGATGACCTATTCTACTTTGATTCGACTCTTTCGAAGCCTTCTGCAACCCGCATCGCGTCCTCGACCTATGCTCAAGATAGCGTCTCTGCTATTGAGCAGTTTAGTGTTAATGATAATGGCACTCGGGTTGCCTTCGTAATAAATGAAGCAAGCGATAGCAATGCTCTAGCGGCGGGATTGAGCAAAGATCTGATAGCATTGGAGATTGGCACCGGAGATTATTTTCGATTCGAAGATCGAGCACTCTACGACCTTCAAGCCCCGACAGGCTCAACTCATGACTACAGAAAAATAGCGATAAACTCTACAGGTAACAATCTCGCTATTTCACAGCATACGGTAGGGTCACCAACAGCCAAGTCCGTTGCACAATACGATATAACTGACATCACGAATCCTGTCTTTTTAGCCGCACAAGCTACAGGCACGCTCGATGGACCGACTGCGGTAAATAGTGAAACACAGCTTTATCTCGGTAAGGCAGACGCTCGGGATCTGAACCATGACGGGAAGCTCGATGTAGTAGGTGTCTTTACCGATTCTGATGCCAATACGGGCATAGCGACCTACCTTGGCAAAGGCAATGGAACTTTTGCGAATATTGCGAAACAGAGCTTCGATAGCGCACCCGTTGGCACTGGTGTTTTCGCCGTCGGAGATCTCACTGGTGACGGATACCATGACGTTATTGCCGAAAAAAACACTGATGGTTCTCTCCAGATTTATGAAGGAAGTGGCTCAGGAACATTCTCAGAAGGTGGAGATATAGCCATTACCTCTCCATCTGAAATTGCACTTGCAGACGCTAATTCAGATGGCAACTTAGATATTTTTACCGCTTCAACTTCAGATGTACTTTACAGTCAATCAACTGGAAACTCCTTTAATTCTCCTACAACCTTTAATATCAGCGGACAAACCATTGAAGCTCTCGCAATAGAAGACGTAAATGGGGATGACAATCTTGATATTATTACCAGCGGAAAATCTAGCTCCGTCTCTAATATGGCGACCCTAGCGGTAAGAGTAGGCAATGGCGCCGGTAACTTCGGGAGCACTATTGCAACAACTCTATTAAATGACACTTCACTTGGCAGTAATCCGACTACAATTGCTACAACATTTGGCGATGTCAACGATGATGGCACAACTGATGCTTTGAGTATCATTCGAGGTGATACCAGTAGCATTCTTAACATCGCGACAGGAAATGGAGATGGTACGTTTCAAACTTCAGCTACCTATTCCGTATATGTTGACGCTTCATCAGATGCTCAGATTTCGCTTAACGATCTGAACAATGATGCCATTAAAGACATTCTCGTTAATGGCTCTCTTTCTGGAAGTGGTGTAACCCATGTATTCACAGGACGAGGTGATGGAACTTTCTCGACGCCAGTTACATCAACAAATGCCTCAACCACAAGCGCATTCTTTAAAGCTGGAGACTTTGATAACGATGGGATCACCGACGCGCTTCAGGCAGGTAGTGACAGCGCTTCAGGCGGTGCGTCTGATCCAGAATTTGTTATTCGACTTGGTGGGATTTCACAAACCCCTGCCACGGGAGCGTTTTCTAGTGGATCGGCAACAACTTCTGATAGCAATATTACTCTGACAACCTATCCTGGAACGCTTGGGTCTGAGACAAGCGGTGAGTCTTTTACCTATACATCGCTTGGAACTCCTCAACTAGTAGATGTTGACAGCGATGGAAATCTCGATGCGGTAATGAGGTTTGCTGATACTGGGAGTGGAGCAAGCGGTATTGTTTCCTTTTTAGGAAATGCAGATGGAACTTTTCAAAGCCCTGTAACATCTGGCGACGATGGCGGATTTACCATAAATGGCATGACTCTTGGTGACTTCGATGGAGATTCAGTCACCGATGCAATTGTTTCAAGCGGAACAAAGCTCTTTTTCTGGAGCGGCCAAGATGACGGAACCTTTAGTGTTGAGACGGTTACATCTGCTGCAACCTCGACTCTGAACAGCATCATAGATCTCCGCACTGGTGATCTTGATGATGATGGCTCGCAAGACGTTACCATTTCAGGCATGGGAAAATCTGGGCCGGCTGTTGAAAGATTTTTTGGGAATGGTAGTGGAGGTTTTTCCTCACAGTCGTCACAACTCGTAGGGTCTGGGAGCACTGTCACCAACGGACTAACTGTAGCCGACGTGACTGGGGATGGGGCTCCTGAGATTATTCTTGGTACAGCTGATGCTGGTACTGGAACTATTACAACTCTGATCAATAATGGCTCTGGAGCTTTCAGCTCCTCGACCTCTAACTCCTTCACCGCTACTTCAATTACTGGACTGGATGTTGGGTCGGTTGGACTCTCTGCAAATGCTGATCTGGTTGCGGCAGCAACTACTACAACGGGGCAAGTAGGAATTCTATTTGCTGGGGATGGCTCGGGAACTTTCACTACCTCTTTCTCAGAGGCCAATAGCAGTGAGGTTTCTGGAAATATTCAACTTCAAGATCTGAATAATGACGGGGCTCTGGATATCGTCCAAGGAGGTCGATTAAGCGGCAAGTCGACGAATGGGCTTATACGAACCTACATGAATGATGGAACAGGAGGATTTGGTAGTAGCACTTCATATCAAAGCGGCAGCTCGAATGCTGGCCTTGCTCTCGCTTCCGCAGATCTCGATTCGGATGGAGCGGGAGATGTTCTCTATGCTGGCTCCGACGGATCTACTGGCTACTACACAAGAATGGGGGATAGTAATACCACGAATAGTCAGGCCGCAACCTCTATCCTAGTCGACTTAGATCAAGATGGGCAGATGGATATCGTATCTGGCTTGAACAACGCATCCTACACGCCCTTGGCTGCTCAACTTGGAAACTCAGACGGAACATTTGATGCCGCTATAACATCCACTTTAAGTGAGTCAGGTAGTGTAACTCAGCTCGTTTCAAAAGACTTCAACAATGATGGAAGTCCAGATATTGGCTTTGCGAGCAGTGGCACAGCGGCAACGAGTAACGGAGATGTTGTTGGCTATGCTGCTGGTGTTGGAGATGGCACATTCACCGGCGTTACCACAGTAGCCGGTACTTCTGACATCTACGCACTTCAAGTAGGGGATGTGACAGGTGATGGAGTGGATGATCTGATTACAGCCGGCTCCGATAGCGGCACAGGTGAAGTGCGTATCTATTCGGGCGATGGCATAGGAGGATTTAACCTTGCGTCTCCCACGACAATTTCTGGTTCGGGGAAAAGTATCAGCGCAATCTCTCTTTTTGATATAGAGGGGGACGGTGATACCGACCTGATTGCAACTGAAGTTGATAATTTCATGAATGGAAGCGTCAGAACCTATCTCAATCAAGGAAGTGGAACATTTACATCATCGACCTCAACTGCCACGAATACCACAGTAACATTTGCTGACACAAAAATGGCTCGGGCAGACCTTAACAATGATGGCGAGGTTGATGTCGTTGTCACTTCAACAGGCTCGGGCTCTCCGGCAGGAAATGCCTCCGTGTTGTTTGGCAACGGAGATGGGACTTTTACGCTTAGCCAAACATACGCACAGGAAGCACAAACTACTACACAGGTACAATTGACTGACCTTAATAGAGATGGCCAGCTAGACCTACTCACGAGTGGAACTAATGCGAGTGCAGCCGGCGAGGCTTCTTTTAGACTTGGAGTAGCAGATGGGACCTTCCGATCACGAACCACTATCAATCCAGGCAGCAATACTCCATTTGGCCTCTATACGTATGATGTAGATAATGATGGTGCAAATGAATTTATAGCAATTCAAAATGAATCAAATGGAGTGATGAGAGCAACGGTGCGCGAGCCATCCTATGGAACATCAGGGGCAATCGTTTATTCAGGCAACCTCAATCTTGAGAATATTACTCCCTCTTCAACAGCATCTATCTTTGGATTCTCTGCTGAACAATCTGGCTCAGAGGAATACTTCGGAGTGCTTGCCTCCCCGGCATATGGCAAGCGTTCTAATGCAGTAGGCTCTACAAATAGGGCTCTTACTATCCAGCTCAGTAACGAAGCGAACAATAGTGGAGGGAGTCAGATATTCAACCCCCAGCTTGGAGGGATCGTAGGTGGAGATGCCTTCTTTTCAACAACAGCTAACTATGGCAACACGAATCCCGATGGTCTCGAGGGGTTTACGAAACAAGATTTAGGACTCGCCGGATATGAAGCTACAAAAGTCGAATCCAGTATTGATAATGCGATTATTGATGTGACTTCAAATGGAAGATATGCCCTCATTGAAGATAAAAACGATGATCCAAAGGTAACCAGCCTGCGAGCCTACGATCTTGAGACGGGCACAGTTGCTTTTGATGTTGGAGAATTTTTGTTCGATCAAGCTGGAACCCACCCTCATAGCGCTGTGATTTCTTCGGGCGATGAGATTAATGTCACCTATACAAAGCCTGGTGATACGCTGAATATTTATAATGTTTCATCAACGGCACCTAATACGATCACCACCAGAGCAGTCTCTGGAGGGTGGAAAGATAACCTACTGAGCTATGACTCCGGATATGCATACTCAGCAAAGAACGGCTCTCCCTCCACTACAAAAGTCTACGTCACCAGTGGATTCGCTCCTGATGATGCAATAAGTACAGTAGATCTTGGCAGTGGAAAGAGTATTCTTATGACAGGAACTTCAATTTCATCTGATGGAAACCTATTAGCAACTACAGATGAGACAAATCAGCTACACTTTGTCACTGAAGCTCAGTCATCACCAACGATACATAATACCTCGATCCAAAATGTTATTGAGACAAGCGTTAGTGGGAATGGAAATAGAATTGCCGTACTACAACAAGAAAACTCAATCTATACGGTGTCCCTTTACAGAAATCGTAATAATGAACTTATCTTACTCGACTCTACTACATTCGATGAGAATACATCGCAAATACACTCCCTTTCAATGAATTCCGCGGGTACTCAAATAAGCGTTGCAAGACAAGACAGCGAAGGTAATGAAGAAATATTTCGAGCGATTGACACCACGAAGACAGTGGCTTCAATTCGAAAAAAGACAAAATCTATATCCCGCGGTGTAAATGAAACAATCGATCCACTTGAACAAGAACTTACTGATATTGGATATTCCATGATTGCTCGAGAGACCATACAAGAGCTGCATAAAGAAATATCACAAGATCTCAAAGATGTAACAAAAGTACTAGATGAACTCTCTACAACAATTCGTGGAGCATTTAAGAATGCTCCTGCTGAACTAAGAGCTCTCTCAAAAGGACGCTCAACCGAGGCATTACAAAAGTTCGCTCAATCAGTAGCCGAGCAAATTCGCGCGACTTCATACGAGACTCTCTTGCTTACCAATGAACTCGACCAAGGCACGGCCCTCCAGCTCCTCCGTTCAGGACGCTAACAGGAAGAAAACGAGATATACTCTTGTCATCTCGTCCTCATTTCAGTAGCTCTATGAGTATTATCGCGTCTTCTTGAAGAAGGCGAAGACCAAAAAAGGCAAGACTTTTACCGCCCAAACAACATCTTGCCTCACATTCGCTTATGCAAATTTATCAAAAATACTTTAATTCTATCTTAATACTCTCAATGATTGCTGGAGGAATTTTTGGGGGACTGAGCCCTCAGACCGCCATGACTATCAGCATTATTGGGGAACTCTTTCTGCGCTTGCTTACGCTTCTTATTGTTCCCGTAATTTTCTTTTCAATGTTGAGTGGCGTTTTAAACCTGAAAGATTCTCGAACTCTGGCATCAGTTGGCGGCAAGACATTTCTTTATTATATGACCACGACGGGCATTGCTGTGCTGATTGGACTGAGCCTCGTGAACGTTATTGAACCCGGGATTCACGGGAGCAATGACTCTTCACTACATAGCATGCTCTCAGAAGAATCATTAGAATCTTCCGAGGTCGGCAGCCAGCTTGGGAACACTAGCCACTCCTTTGGTGATGTTATTAGAAATATTATTCCGAAAAATATCATTCAAGCAGCCCATGATGGTAATGTTCTCGGAATTATTTTTTTCTCGCTATTTCTCGGAGTTGCGCTCTTACATCTTTCTCATGAAAGCACCAAGCTAGTTCTCAGAGAGACCGCTCAGGGCCTCTTTGAAGCAATTATCTGGATGATTGAAAAAACAATGCTTCTTGCCCCTATAGGATTCTTTTCTCTGATTGCCAGCTTGATAGGCGGATTTCTTCTGAAAGGGCAACTTGCACTCCTTGGAGAATCTCTTCTGGAATACACTGCCACTGTTGTGATGGGGCTTCTTATCCATGGCTGTATCTTTCTGCCTCTGATTGCACGATTTTTTGGGGTTCGTCCGTTCAAACTCTTTCGAGCAATGACTCCAGCGGTTCTATCAGCGGCATCAACGGCTTCTTCCTCGGCGACTCTTCCAATTACTCTTGACTGCCTGGAACGCAAAGCCGGCGTGCCAACCCGTATAGGCAGCTTTGTAGCGCCGTTAGGTTCCACAATTAATATGGATGGAACTGCTATTTACGAGGCAATTGCTGTAGTTTTTATTGCTAACATGCTTGGAACAGAGCTCACGTTTTCTCACCAGATACTTATCTTTCTCACGGCAACGCTTTCTGCCGTTGGTGCAGCTGGAATTCCAGGAGCAGGGCTGATCATGATGGTGTTGATACTTAATACCGTAGGGCTGCCCGAAGAAGGAATAATGCTCGTGATTATTGTTGATCGTCTTCTCGATATGCTGAGAACTGCAGTCAATGTCTGGGGCGATAGCGTAGGAGCAGCAGTTATTGCATCAACTGAATCGCCAGCCTAAATCACATTGAAGCATAAAGTCCGAAACGCTGCTTTTGAAGAGGGGGTAGTCAAACACTTGAAATGACTCCAATAGACCATATCCCTCAAGCAATCACGAATTCCAATCTGTATCGTTTTTTGTGGACCTATGATAAGAGGTTAATGGAACATATACTCAGACATGCTCATACTTCAGAATCGTAAAAGTAGAGCGGTAAAATAAATATCTCTTACAGTGCTATGGAAAACTCGGCTCGAAGAACTGATTCTCAAGAAGCAATGCTCCAAGAAGTGGAGCACGAACATCATCACAGTGAAGAACCATATGTGTTTCAAGCTCATGCATTTCCCGTTCTTCTGCTTTTACTGTTTACCGCTTGGATTCACCTGCCGTCACTTAGTGTGGGACTCCCCTATTTTTATCATGAAGATGAGGCTCATCACTTTAATCGTACAGTACGGATGGTTCAGTCTGGGGACTTCAATCCCCACTATTTTCACAAACCCTCACTGCACTTCTATCTTCGAATGCCGGTAGTCATGGCAAGCTTCCTCTGGAACGTAAAGGAAGGAAACATTCGGACCATCGAAGAAATACAAACTCGGGATAAGCTTGGAGTTGGGGAATACGCTTTTACAGCAAGTCATCCTGGTATCGTGAAATGGAATAGAGCATTTGGACTTCTCCTGCTCATGAGCTCTACAATCTTTATCTACAGCATCGTTCAGCTCCTCGGGGCGAGTCGTTCAAGCGGTCTCTTCGCTGGGCTTCTTTTTGCCTTTTCCCCCACGACTCTCGAGCATGGAGTTGTTATTGGTGTTGATATTGTCGTGACCTTCTTCGCACTCCTGACAACAGTAATAAGCATAAAAGCACTTCGTGAAGAGCGCGCTCGTTCGCTTCTGACATTTATAAGCGGCTTATGTGCAGGTTTGACTATCTCTTCTAAATACAACGCACTTCCTATCATTTGCGTCCCGCTCATCGCCTCACTTCTCATGTCAAAAAAACTCCGTCAACAGATTCCAATCCAGTTTCTTCTCTGTCTTCTGGCGGCTATTTTTGGATTTCTTTTAGGCTCTCCATTCATTCTTGTTGAGCTCCCCCTATTCTTGAATCAACTCGCGTATGAGATTTGGCACTATGGCATAGCAGGTCATATCGATAACGAGGCAACTCCTGGACTTGCGCAAGCCACACACTATCTCACGTGGTTGTTCAGTAACGGCGTGGGAGCAATCGGAGGAATAATGGCGCTCCTAGGAATATGCCTCCCCATTCTTTCACGAAAAATCGGAGTTCACGATAGACTGCAAGCAATACTCCCTCTCACTTTCTTAGCGCTTTATATGGGGTTGATGATTGCACAAAAGGCAAACTTTGAGAGGAACATGCTCATTGCTCTTCCTTTCTTTTGCATCTTTGCGGGGCTATTTGCAGAGTGGCTATTATATCTTCGGATTCGATATCGTGGGGCACTACGAGGAGTTTTGTGCGGAGGAGCATTGCTCCTCACCATCTTTCAGACCATATCATTGAGAGAAGCGAGGGCAACAATGCCCGAGTCACGAAATGCGCTGCTTGCTCGAGACATTTCATCATCACTACAAACGGTCTGTGCAGCAGAGCTATGGCTATCAAGCACTCAAGCAAAACAAATTGGTTGTCGAGAAGCACAAATAGAAAAGACTAATGCGCTACAACTTTTTCAGGATGATGTCGAACAAATTATTCTTCCAGAGTATGCTGCTGCTTCACTTCTCACATCAGGGCTCTATACAAAAACAGACACGATTGCTGGAGTGACTGAGAGGCAGCGGGTTATACAAAATCCAGCCATTACTCTCTTGAGTCAGAATTACAGCGAGGAAATCCCGGTAAAGATTCTGAAAGAGCTTGTGCAAAATCAATCAGTCAAAAAACTCAACCAGCGAACGCAAACCTCTACTCAAGCACGGTGCGAAGTAGGCTCCATGCGAAATGACGGTGAGTCTGGCTGTTGGATTACCGAACGAGTTACCCCTATCTTTGTGGCTGGCTCTGGCGCGACCTCTTTCTCAGTAAGTACACCATGGGATCCACAGACCATGCGAATATATGATGAAGAATGGCGTGAGATATTTTCGGCTCAGATTATCCGCGATACAGACGTTGAAATATCACTGAAAGCAAATACCCATTACACAATCATGATTAGCAATGTCCGTCAGCCAAGCCGTATAAGTGGATCGCAAGATACAAGATTGCTTGGCGTTCTAATAAGGTAGCCTGCTCTCTATGCTCAGTAAGAACGACCTCAAGAAAGAGGCTGCTCAACGCGTCAGAAAACCTCCTATTGGGAGGACAGTGGCAAAAAACTATGATATACAAAGAGTTTGCGAAAGCATCCAAAACGAGGAAGGGAATAAGCGATGTACGTAGTAACAGGTGGAGCGGGATTCATAGGAAGCGCTTTTATCCACAAACTCAATCAAGAAGGCATTGAAGACATTATTGTTGTCGATGAGCTTGGGACATCTCCGAAATGGCTTAATCTGCTCGGGAAAGGATACATCGACTACGTTCATAAGGATCACTTCCTGGAACATCTTGAGTTGGGCCGATACAGAGGACAGATAAGCTGCATAGTTCATATGGGGGCGTGCTCCGCCACCACCGAAGAAGATGCGGATTACTTAATGGAAAATAACTTTCACTACTCCCGCACCCTCTGCGAGTACTGCTTGGATAATGGAGTCAGGTTTATATATGCAAGCTCTGCCGCGACTTATGGAGATGGTTCTCTTGGTTTTTCGGATGATCCAGAAAAAAGCATGCTCTTTCGTCCGCTTAATCGTTATGGGTATTCAAAGCAGCTGTTTGACCTTTGGTGCATTCGAAAGAAAGTTACTGACTCTGTTGTCGGGCTCCGCTTCTTCAATGTGTATGGTCCCAACGAGGCGCATAAAGAAAACATGCGATCTGTTGTTCATAAAGCATATCATGAACTGAAAGAAACGGGAGAAATCTCTCTCTTTCGATCGTATCACACAGACTATCAAGATGGTGAACAGAAGCGGGACTTCATTTACGTAAAAGACTGCGCCGACACACTGTGGTGGTTTACAAATAACATCAGAACGAATGGCATCTATAACTTGGGCACTGGAAACGCCCGATCATGGAACGATCTCGCAAATGCGATCTTTCATTCACTGGGGATACCACCTCAAATTCGCTACAAGGAGATGCCAGAAAATCTGATTGAGCAGTATCAATACTTCACTCAAGCAGAAATGCAGAACCTAGAAGCTGCAGGGTGCCCCCTTCCTCAAACCTCGCTTGAAAAAGGGGTAGAGGATTACGTTCAGAACTATCTCGAAACGGGGAAGCTGCTCTAAATATCGCGCTCGACGCTGACAGTTGGCTAAGTAATTGATCCTACTATCTTTATCTTGAAGCTGGCCTCCTTATTCCATGTGCCTGCTCCTCCTTCAGACCGACAGAGCCTCTTCTGGCCTCACTGAGTTGATTTTCAGCCTATTATTTTTTAATCTCTAGCACTTCAATGTTGTGAGATGAAAAGGCCGCTCACTTCATTTACGAAGGAGCAAGAACCGCTAGAGGCTCAACAGATATCTGTTTAACCAGTAGAGAACCAAAGAGACGTTCTGAGGCGGAGAGAAGAAGGACAAAGTCAAAGCGACGACGAGAGATAAAAAAAGAGAGTTTAAGAGATGAAACGTACATACCAGCCGAGCAACAAGAGCCGCCACTCAACTCATGGATTTCGCGCACGAATGAAAACTCGTGGAGGACGTGCTGTGTTAAACTCCAGAAGAGCAAAAGGAAGGCATCGATTAGCTGTCTCAACCCCACGAAAGGGTCATTACAAGTAAACAAAGCATCGCGCTCCAAATAAAGACACCAATGCCGGTCGATTGTAAAATCGACTCATATTCATCAAAAATTGGAGAAAAGAGATCTACCGGCAATCAGAGTTTTCAGGAAGAACTTTAATTCTCCCCTGTGTGCCGACTTCAGCGCGCCGACTCGTGAAGAAAAAGGCCAGGCTGAGGCACAAAAGACGACAACGAGTTATAGAGCCACAAGAGAGGTTACAGGAGTAATGGTTTCCCAAGGTACTCTTCCGCGAAAAGCGCGTATACCGTCAAGAAGGGAGATTACCCACCTGCAGAGGGCAGGGAGGAAGATTCATACAAAACACTTCGTAATCTGCTTTGAATCAACATATGCACCTTGCTCTCGACTCGCGGTGACCGTTAGCAAGAAAGTAGATAAACGAGCTGTTCAGCGAAATCGAATCAAACGACTGCTCAAAGAAGGTTTTCGCCTCTTGAGAGGAAACCTCACCCAAACACTTGATGTTGTCATCATTGCAAGGAAAAATGCTGTTGAGTGCTCTTTTCGTGACTGCATGACAGAACTCAGCGGGGCTTTTCAGCAGCGAGGGCTGTTGTTGACGAGTCCAGTAAACGAAAAGCCTAAAAAGAGTAAGCTAGGATAATTGTGGGAACGCTAGTACAGAAAATACTCCTTTGCTTCATACGGTGCTACAAAGTAATTGTATCACCGCTGCTAGGGGATCGCTGTCGGTTCTATCCCACCTGCTCGGCTTATGCGGCTCAGGCCATAAAGGAGCATGGCTCTATTCGCGGGGGAAGCATGGCTCTTACTCGCCTTCTTCGTTGTCATCCTTTTGCAAGGGGAGGTATTGATTACGTGCCAAACAACGAAAAGGCGAATTATACTCGGAGTAAAAACATTCCTCAGGTAGAGCAACAAGCGAATTAGTGAAACGAGGATACAGGTAGGAATTTTCGTAAATCAAAAGGAAGTATGAAACAAATGAATAAAAGCTCAAATCCTTTCGGAGACAATAGAACCGCCTTTGCCTTCTTCCTCTCACTTATTGTCATCATCAGCTACGTTCAGATCTTCATAGAGCCTTCGACGGACAGAAGACGAGAACTGACCTCTCCCACATCTATAAGTTCTGAAAGCCAGCAACCTTTGAGCACAAGCAACCTTCCCTATGAGAATGGGGCACAAGAGAATCCAGTACAGGTAGCAACAGAAACAACAACTCCTTCTCCTTCTCTCCCTACTACTCCTGAGGTACTCCCGATTGATAGTACCTTGACTCCTCAACAGCAAGAATTACAACGTCAAGAGGCAGCAAAGCAGTACCTTTCACTGCTCAATAGCACTCCCAAATTACAGATTAAAACTTCTCTCTATACATCAGAAGTATCGCAACTTGGGGCACAGATGCTGACGTTCGAATTGGAAGAGCACTCAAAACAGCTTGGCTCTGAGGAAAGATACAGCATCATAGGTCGCCACGCTCGGACGCCGTTGCCATTTCGAGTAGAGCTTCTCGGCGGAAGCGATGCTCGAGTTGAATTTCCTGAACCAATCATTACAGCAAGAAACCAAAGCACTCAAAACGCGATACGGTCGACTGCTAGCGGTCAAACAGTTACTCTCGCTGATGGTGAAGAATTGTTCGTTACCTATCGGGTGGAGCTAAAAGACGGGGGAACGTATACAAAAGCCTATCGGTTCATCGGAGGCAAGTTCGTTATTGATGTCAAAGCAAGCCTTGCCGCTCCTCCTGCAGGAACTACGCCACTCAAACTCTCGTGGTGGACATTTATCCCTGAAGAACTCGTTGGTCGCACCTACGATCCGATCAGTTTCTCCTTTCTCACTACTGACGACAAAGTTGAACATGAGCAAGTGACATCTCTAGAGGATGACCTCGGTCGACCAAAAGGAAATAAGAATCTTAGCGATGCGCGTTGGGGAGCGTTAGGCGATAAATACTTTATGGCCGCGCTGATAGCAAAAGATAGAGCTCAAACAATGTCCGCAAGCCGTGATGGTAATAACTACTCTCTCTCAGTGGAAGGAACACCACAGGAAGTTGAGGCACAAGTCTATCTGGGTCCGAAGAACTATTCCCAACTCAAACAAATGGACTTCAAAGAGCTGCATAGAAGCGTTAACCTTGGATTCTTCTCATTTCTCGCAATCCCCCTGCTTAGCGTAATCAATCTCTTCTATGGCTTCCTTGGGAATTATGGATTAGCAATCATCGCGCTAACCCTCGCTATTAAATTTCTATTCCTACCGCTTTCCCAAGTAAGTTTAAAGTCCATGAAAGCGATGCAAGAAATTCAACCAGAAATTAAGGCGCTTCGTGAACGGATCAAAGACGCGAATCAGCTCAATCAAGAAATGTTTGCGCTCTACAAGAGAAAGGGAGTAAATCCCATGGGTGGATGTCTCCCTATGCTTATCCAAATTCCAGTATTTCTCGGATTGTATAATGCCCTCTTGAATGCAACGGAGCTCCGTCACGCACCCTTTGCTTTCTGGATTACCGACCTTTCAGCCCCCGAAGCGCTTATGCTATTTGGTATTCCAATTCCTCTTATGATTATTCTGATGGGAATCAGCATGTTCCTCCAGCAATGGCTAATGCCATCCAATATGGATGAGCAGCAAAGAAAAATCATGCTTCTTATGCCAGTGATGTTTACTGGCATGTTCATCATTTTTCCATTTCCGTCAGGATTAGTGCTCTACTGGTTGGTAAACAATTTGATTTCGATTGTACAGCAGGTATACCTCCGAACCGAGAAAGGCGTGGGTCCTATAACAGCAACTTCAGTGGCAAGCGTTGGGATTTTCTTTCTGGCATACCTCTTTACAGAAATTTCGTAGGTCGTGTGAATGGTACGACTTTCAGCGGCTAAAAAAGGCTGAAAATCTGCCAGCTCTATCCGCTGACATAAAATAAGCCCCCAAAATATCTCATTCTTACAGTGGGTTAGCGAGGTACAAAAAAAACTATCCTATTTTCTGAAGCACTCGGGCTAATTCTACTGATTCATTATTAGGATGTGTTAAGTATCAAAAACAACAACATAGAAGGGACACCATGAGTTTAACAGATGCCAAAGACCAGAATTTCTTCGAAAAGTTTGGGCTGGAAGTTGCCAGCGGTGAGATCGAAATCGGACAGACCTATCCAATTTACGGCATGATTACGAAGCTCCTCTCTGATGAGCCAGGAAATGTAATCGTGGAACTCAATTTTTCAATCAAGGCTCATATGACAATCCCTGACGAGCAGAAGGTGAACATTCTCAAGGAACGAGCCTTTGAACCCGGAATTTTTGTCTCCACGGTAAAGTCTAACGATGATGGTATTGAAGTAGATTGTAAAACTGTTGTCTTCGGAAAAAGACAGGAGTTTCAAGCGTAGCTCACGCCAAACAGTAAAAGTTTCTTTCGTCCCTGACACATCAAAAGCCCGCTTTCGAAAGCGGG
>RFPC01000043.1 GCA_009926305.1 bacterium | reverse complement strand
CTTACGCTTAGTAGCCTTCTTAGCAGTAGCTTTCTTAGCAGTCGACTTTTTAGCAGTCTTACGCTTAGCAGCTTTCTTTGCTGCAGGCTTACGCTTAGCAGCTTTCTTTGCTGCTGGCTTGCGCTTAGCAGCTGTTCGTTTCTTCGAAGGGCTTGACTTCTTCGAAGCAGCACGTTTCTTAGTCGCCATTTTTGGTTTCTCCACAATGTGCGAGCCTAGGCTCGCTCCCTTTAACCATTCTGATACCTTTCGAGGAGTGTGATTTTCATGAAAGTTCTTTTTTGGTCTCTGCAGCGAACTGGATTTACCCCAGTCTACTGTAGTCAGTTTCCGATCTTCAAAGAACTATCAACTCACCTTTCCCTTCTCAATTTCGTTTATCGCTTACCGACTTTACCAATTGATTCGGTCTCTACTTTGGTCAGGTCAATGGTTAACTTTTTTTCTACCCCTTTTCCGTTTCACCCCAAAGAGCGATCCGGAATCTTTACTGGGTAGTTAGTAACGTAATTAAGGAACTGATCCTTAACATCGCATGGGATACACCCAGCGCGAGGTTACCTTGCCATCCTAATGCGAGTTTGGCAAGTCTCTAATTTGATGTTGCTTTTGGTAAAAAGTTTTCAGAGAAGCGAAAAGCGGTCTGGCTAATCAATTTCAAACGCCCAACGGCCCTCACGGATCACCTGAAAGCAAGATCCATCATCGAGTATCGCATCGACACTCGTGTGTTCATCACTCACCATGATATCGGTGTGTACTGAACTTGAATTACAACCAACTGCGTTCCATTGCTCTTCGGTAGATTCGTTCGGTAGCTCAAGACAAAAACGGTATGCTGAGCCTATAGCGATGTGACACGCCGCATTCTCATCCAGAAGAATCTCTTCATATACCCTGCCAGCTTTGAATATCGGAGAATCAACGGAGACGAGTGCCACCTCTCCTAGTCGTCTCGCACCAGGATCGCTGTTAATATATGCTTCAAAGGTGCTGCCGCCTGATTCTGCAGAAAAGTCTGTTATTTCACCCGATTGTATGGTCATTGAGAGCCCTCTGATGAGCACTCCATTCACAAAAAACGGTCGTGTCGCCTGCACTTTTCCGCTACACCTTCTCCAGTCGGGAGTCGTAAAGCACTCTTCAGTTGGAAGATTCGGCTCAAAAGCAGCGCCGCGACTACTGATGCTCGTTCCACCCTGAAACTTAGCGTGTTCACTTAATCCGATGTGAAGATCTGTGCCCTCTGACTGAAAGTGAAGCTCTTTCATGCGGAGGTTTGTGAGGTGCTTCGCTCTTGCGTGTAGCTCGAGGTCGTGTCGTCGCCACTTCTCCAGGTGGTCTCCAGCACCGACCCTGCAGAATGCAAACAGGTCTTCCCAAAGAGCAATGTAGGCATCTTCAATTGAGAACTCTGGATAAATACGATGAGCCCATTGAGGAGTAGCGCCCGCAACGACATTCCAGTGTACTTTCGATTGATTTATCCCCTCTTCATAGAACCGCTTCCGAGCCTCATAGCCAGATTTTCGAACGATGTTTACTTTTGCAGGATCCGCCCCATCCATGACCAGTGGAAACTCTGGCCCCACAACTCGGACGTTGGCTACCTCTTGGTCTATCAGGTAATCATATTTGTTCGTGACGTACGGCGGCACATAGCCCAGATTCTCATTAGAGCTGCAATCAATGCGCTGGCGTGAAAAACGAGTATCTACTATTTCTACTTGGACGAATAAGGCCCCCTTTTCGTAACTTGCCTCTGAAATGGCCAGTAAAAGCTCTCTGTGAGGAACTTCGCCTGTAACGTGCACTATCTGCCCTTTTTGTACGTTGAGCCCGTGCACTACTACAAGTTCTGCGTAATCACGAATCTTCTCATCAAATGACCTCATAGCGCTCCTCTTGGTTCTTTCACCCTTTGGATCACTTTACTCGGTAGTAACGGTGCAAAAAATGGTAAAATTGCAAATTGCGAGTTGGATTTTTTCAAAATTTGGATATCGAGACGAGTATTATGGTCTGATTCGAGTCCGACTTCTGAGAGGATCACAAGACAATCGGGTTTTGAGCCTTCTATTTCTTGAGGTTGATTGAACTCTTCGTGTCCGCGATAGCGTCTCGGCTCCGGTCTTATCAGTCAAACGTGCCACTATCTGCATGGTTCCAACGTTGCGCGGAGCCACTCTTCCCCGTACACGGATGGTATATCCCGTTGGGAACTCTCCGAGGACACACTCTATGAGGCTAGAACGATTTTTCAAAATTGCTGATATTGTGACATTGTCGCCTCCGTCTGAGCGAACTCGAGCACGATAACGTCCGTCGTAGAGTAGTCTTTTCGCTTCCGGATTTGTGCCTCGTAGTGAAACGCGCGGCAATTCTAATACAGGCTCTGGTGTAGGATATACGTCAGGCGGTAGCGCGCCTCCCCCACCACTTCCGGGAGATGGGTCAATTGGCGGCACATCTCCATCCTCTTCGCCGTCGTCTATGGGTACTACCACAAGAGACATGGCTGAGGCGGCATTGATTCGACCTCCAGTAGAGACCTGATAGAGGGAATCCATAGTATCAACAGAACTAAGAATAGCGGTTGAGAGCTGGTCGAGGGAAAGTCCTGGGTTGGCAGCTAGGAGAAGAGCTGCCAAGCCCGCTACATGTGGGGCTGCCATAGAGGTTCCGCTGTAATATGCGTATCCTCCTGCAGGGACAGTACTTAAAATATTACTTCCTGGGGCAGCGACATCAACGCTATTACTTCCATAGTTTGAAAACCATGTCAGGTTATCTGAGCTATCAGTTGCAGCGACTGTGATGAGACCATCAAGATCAAAGTTAGCAGGATAAGTTGGATAAACGTCATTATTCGAGCCATTATTCCCCGCAGCGGCTACAAAGAGGATTCCATCCTGCCCAGCTACTTGAATCGCATCTCGTAATGCTGGATCAAAACTTGGTCCTCCGAATGAGGCATTTATTACTCTGGCGCCATTTTCAGACGCGTAGTTGATTGCTCGAATGATATCGAAGGTATTGCCAAGGCCAGTTGCTCCCATGAATTTCAAGCCCATGAGGGCAACGTCCCAATTAACCCCTGTTACTCCTCGATTATTATTTCCAACGCCACCAAGGGTCCCAGCGCAGTGAGTTCCATGTCCATGATCGTCATATGGATCCGAGTCTTCATTATAGAAGTCATAACCGTACACGTCATCTATATATCCATTTCCGTCGTCATCGAGTCCATTGCCTGCTATTTCTCCAAGATTCGTCCATATGTTAGAGGTAAGGTCGGGATGGGTGTAGTCAATTCCTGTATCGAGTATTGCTACTATGATATTGGATGAACCGGTCGTTACTTCCCATGCCGCAGGCGCTTCAATTTGCGGCATGGCATATAATGATGAGAAATCAGTGTCGTTAGGGAGCGCCCCGGTCGTGTAAACAAAGTTTGGCTGACACCGTAGAGTGCTATCACCAATAATACTCAAGATGCTCGAACAGTCTGAGAGCGCTAATGAAGCGTTGTATTCTACAGCCACTGCTGCTGACGAGAGAGCGCTACTGCTGTTGGCTATGTTGACCAGTGTCGGCGATGTTGCAGCATAAGACCGAGACTCGGAGGACGCGTGGGGGTTCCATACGATATATTCGTTCTGAACTACTTTTTCAGATGATGCGTCCAGAGGCGCTTGTGCATGCGCGATTCCAGCTCCAGTGAGTAAAAGGCATGCTAATAAGAATCGAAGAGAAATCCCCGATGAATCCCTACTTTGCACCGCTCGTTGTTTCATCAATGCCCGATACCTGTCATTGAGGATGAATGAAGGGTGACCCCCGGCCAGCACTCAGCTTTCCCCCTTTACCTCGTTAAGGGCTGTCGTATCGCTTTGGTGCTGAGTAAAGGCCCTGAGGCTAAAAAAATTTTGGAACGGTGAATTGGTAGATTGTCTCAGATTTACGAGGAGTGGCGGCTAATATGCGTTCGTACCTACAGTTCCTAAAATATTTCCCGTTATGAGTGGCTTAATGAGAGAACACGCTTCGTTCAAGGGTGCCAGTTTTTAGGAATCGGGCGATATTTCGCGCTTTAAGCATGGGACCGTCCAGTCGTTCAGCTGTTCTGACCCGAACTTCGAACTGACCACTTTGCATGGGTAGCGCAACAACCTCATAGGAAATATCCATTGACGTTTGGTTCCCAGGCGCTGGGTTGTGGGAAAGATGAAAGCCTTTAGTCGTCGGTCGAGCAATAATCGTCTGAGCAGTCGATGTATTCAGGTATTGAGTCCCCAGAAGATAGAGGCGTCTCCAAACCGTCAATTGGTCAGCACTTTCGATGATAAATTGGGTTGGATGAGCACTCACTTCCTCAAGAATTACTTCTTCTCGACTTAAGCGCTCATATTGGAAGGTGTTCGTGGCACTAGAACAGCCACTGAGGAAAAAAGAGGACAAGAGAAAAAACGAAGACATGAGGAAAAGCGAACATGCGAGAACAGACGAGCAGAGTGTGTATGCGTACGAGATTTGTCTCCGCTCATGAGGCAGTCTGGAAATTCCTGCGGTTGATAGTTCTTGGTTCTTCTTATCTTGTCCGCGGAGTTTTACTGGCATAAGCACTCTTGATTTATGAGCCATATATTCTGCAGTCAAGTGTATGCGCCGGAAAGGAAGCTTACAACAGGAAAGTAAGCTTCTCGGATTCTCCGGGCAAAGTGGATCCCGACAAGAAGTCTCTATCAACAAAGGCCTGACCACGCCACCGAACGAAATAGCACCGAACGAAATAGCACCGAACGAAATAGCACCGAACTAAAGAGAGTACATGAAAACAGAATCTTGAGGCTTTTCGCTCCAGCCATCTTCGCTCGAGAGCTCGTTCCCGCAGGCACAGATACGCCATGTGTACGGGATATTTCCCCGCCTCTTATCCAAAAGAGCTGCCACATCCACAGGTGCGATTGGCATTTGGATTCTCAAACTTAAATCCCGTTCCGTTGAGACCTGATACAAAATCAATAACGGTGCCTTTCAACAGACCCGCACTTACTGAATCCACTACAACAGAAACGTCGCCGAATGAGATCTCTATGTCGCCCATCCGCTGCTCTTTTTCAAAGTCGAGGTTATATTGATATCCAGAGCATCCGCCCCCAACTACTGAAACACGAAGAGAGTCTCCTGCTTCCCCTTCAGCTGCGATTGCCTCCTTAACCGCCTTTACCGCGGCCTCAGTGAGATGGATTGGACGCTCGTCAGATGCGCTAAATTCTCCTACAGGGGCAGAATTCTCAGGTGTGGTGCTGTCTGTGCTAGATTCCATTATTTGTTCTCCAAGGTTCTTTCAGGCTGGGTTCTAGAAGTTGCTCTTCGCCCTCAATCCTAAGTATACCCTAAATTTACGTATAAAACACTTGCTCTCTATATCAAATATAAGATTGAGTACACGATTGTTCAAGGTTCAACGACTGCTTTTTCCACCTGAAAGCGAAAAAATAACCCCTGAAGCCATATAAACCTCGTCCAGCTCGGAGGCCAGCAGGGTGCTGCAACGTGAGAATGACGTGCGTTCATTCGTGTCCTCTGTTGATGCTAAGCTTTGGTTCTTAAGAAGCGAACCTCATTAGGAGGACAGGTAGACTTTCATCACATCTCTGAGCAACGCTACGGCCTCTTCTCTTGGGCGCTGGAAGGCATTTCTTCCCATAATACTTCCGAACGCACCTCCGGCATTCAATTGCTGAATTTCTTCCAACACAGCCTCTGTTGCTTTGCTCTCTCCTCCCGAAAAGATCACGATTCTCTTTCCGTTAAAACAACTTTGCACCACATGTCGTATCCGTTCCTCAAGGGTTGCGATCGGTATATTGGCCTGCTCATAGGCCTTCTTTGCGGCAGAGAGTTCAATAAAGTCAGTTGGGGGCTTCACTTTTATGATATGAGCTCCCAGTTGCGCGGCAATGTGCGCCGCGTAGGCAATTACATCAATACCTGTTTCACCTTCCGAAGACAGGCTTTCCCCTCTAGCATAAGACCATATCACCACTGGTAGTCCATGACTTCTCGCCTCTTCTCCAAGCTCACGAATTTCTTGATACATCTCTTTCTTGAACGATGAGCCTGGATAGATAGTAAAACCGATGGCTGATGCACCCACCTGTAGCGCATCACGGATTGAACAGGTTACGGCTGGAACAGGATTGCGAGTTTTGTACAGGGAATCATTGTTATTCATCTTAACGATAACTGGTATCCGTCCAGCATAGTCGGCGTGTGAAGCAGCAATTTGACCGTATGGTGCGGCATAGGCGTTACAACCTGACTCTATGGCAAGTTCAAAGTGGTAATCAGGATCGTATCCTGCAGGATTTGGTGCGAATGAACGGGCTGGACCGTGTTCAAAGCCCTGATCCACTGGAAGCACAACAAGCTTCCCAGTGCCGGCGAGTGTTCCCGTATTCAGCATCAAGGCCAAGTTTTTGAGTACACCAGTGTTCTCTCCTGTGTAGAATCCGAGAATCTCGCGAACCCGCCCATTTATCTTGTGTTCCATTAAGCCTCCCTGTCCCTATGTTATCCCACGATCACCACTAAATTTTGATATCCCGTTTCTTGAGATAAATCAACGGTGTAGAGATCTGTACACTCAACGGGAGACTATTGCAAACACTGTTTGTTGCCAGCTGGGCAGTTCCCACAGTTGAAAGAAAACAGTGGTGCTATGGAGTTTTCGCTAGGATACACTCTTTCTGATGGTACTTACCTCGGCGCTTTCTATGCAGAGACCGTTGATGGAAGAAACACCTGAGAGAACGAGTACTTCGGATTCTCTGTATCGACGAATCTGTAGGGTGTTCAGGGGCTGGCTTCGGTCAGCTCTGATGACCAGCTAGGACTCAGACGAGAGTCTTGGCTTGAAATCGGGCTTGGTAGGAAAAACTGCCAGGCCCGTTTTTTTATCTCGACCTAAGCGAAGTTTGTGTTGTTCACAGCGACTTTTGCCTCCCAGCATCTCCCGTATCTTACTCATTCTCTTAAGGATTCGCAGCATTTCGATTTTGTTTCGATTTTGCTTAGGTTTTGGGGGGAGGCGTCCGATTTTCTCTTAGCGCAACAGAATTCTTAGCTGAATGGCAATTCATGAGATTTATTTTTAGGAAATTTAGAGATCTCAGAGTATCCCTGAAGATTAGCGGGCTACTGGTTGCTGTGGTACTTCTATCCTTAGCTTTCACGGCGTATTCAATTTTCCGCAATATTGAAGTTAAAGTCGAGGTCATGCTAGGCCAGCGTCTTGAGCATATTGTTCGAACTGGCGCAATGATGATTCCTGGGGAAGAACATGAGAGGGTTTTTGAGGCTTTTCTGCATTCAGAGGAGGACCCTGTAGGAGCCGTATTAGCGACGAAGGAGTTCGAGTCGATCAGAGAGACCCTTCGAGCAATTCAATCCAAGAACGAACTGCATGAAGATATATATACCCTGATAAGACCGGAGTGGTCGCCAGAGCACATGATATTTCTCGTAATGACCCCTGAGGAACATTACGTCGGTAATGGAATGGCCATACATCCGAAGGTTAGGGAAGTCTTTGATACGGGAAAACCAGCCCATACAAAACTTTACACAGATGCCGAAGGGATCTGGGTCTCAGCGTTTGCTCCAATTAAGAGGAAAGATGGAACAACAGTGGCTGTAGTTGAAGTTGACTACGGTGCCGCAGGAGAAATTGCACAAGCGAAGTACGAACTCGCTCGGAATATTGCTATTCCAGCTCTTGTTGCTCTAGCCCTCTCTATTCTCATTGGAGCTATATCTGGAAAACAACTCGCTTCCCCCATTAAACGACTGGCGAGTGTGGCGGAAGAGGTCTCTGGAGGTAATCTCGATACGAGCATTACGTATGATTCGCGCGATGAAATTGGGCTTTTAGCAACTACTTTCAATAAAATGATCAGTGATCTCAGGGAAAGTCGAGATGCTTTAGAAGAGTACAATAGAAATCTTGAGGCGTTGGTTGCAGAGAGGACTGAGGAATTAAGTAATGCTAATAAGACCATCAATGCAATGTTGGATAGCTTAGGTCAAGGATTTCTGGTTTTTGATGGCACTGGTGAAGTGTCACCGATATGTTCAAAGGCAGCGTCTAGACTCTTGGAGGGAAGTCCTGCAACGAGAAAGATATGGGATGTTCTGAAACACGATGAGCAGACACTTTCTGACTGGTGTCAGTTTCTATTTGATGAGCCACTTCCCTTTGAAAGTGTTAAGAGTGCAGGGCCTACACAATTCGAACATTCTGAAGGATTGAAAATTGATATTGATTATCATCCTGTGCGTAATGACGATGGCAAGGTGACTAATGTAGTTGTTGTTACAACTGACAGAACTCAGGAATACTTAGCGCACCAAGAAGCTGAGAAGAACCGGCTCTATTCAGAAATGATTACAAAAATTGTAAAATCAAAAAACCAATTCCTCAGCTTCACCAATGATGCTCATTCTATGATTGCAGAGATGCAACGAATAATGACTCTTTCTGACTATACCTCTGAGCTCAAAGCTATCTTGCGCTATGCGCATACTATTAAAGGTGGTGCAGCAGCATTTTCTATTCAAGAAGTGCGAGACGAAGCCCATCATTTTGAGGACAAATTAAATGAGTTAAGTCAGGAAGGAGACACCACCTTATTAGATTCAAAGGATCTTGTCTCACAAGAACTGGGTAAGCTCGCTAATGCCTTTGACGGCTTTATTGATGAGGCCCGACTCATCATAGGAAAAGCCATCGATGACGGTCAGATGAGAGAGATACCGCTGACTCAGCTCGTAGAATTCTCTAAAGAGATACATCAACATCATGGCGCAGAAGCTCTTTTGCCAGAATTCAATCGCCGCTTTATTGCCGTTCCAATTCAGACTTGTTTTGAACATTTTGATAATATCATTGAGGAAGTTGCCGGACGACAAGGCAAGCAAGTCAGTTCTCTTCAATATACCGGTGGAGACTTAAGAGTTCTGAGCGATCCTTACAGTGACCTCTTTGCATCCATGGTGCATGCATTCCGAAATGCGATTGATCACGGCATTGAGACTCCTGATATTCGACAAATGTTTGGCAAGCCAGAGTCTGGTACTATTGAAATTACTTTTGACGTCTCTTCAGATAAGAATGGAGATTGGTTAAATATTACTGTTTCTGATGATGGTGGTGGGATTGATGCTGATAAGTTGCGGAAGCTTCTTCTTGATAAAGGGGTTGCTTCTGCTGCGGATGAGAGTGATGAGGAGATCATCCAGCATGTCTTTGATAGTGGTGTTTCAACAAAAGACCAGGTTTCTGATATCTCTGGACGGGGTGTGGGGATGGATGCGATACGATTTGCGGCAGAGAGCTTAGGAGGAACTGCTCGAGTTTCCACAGAGGTAACGGTTGGTAGCAAACTGTTTGTAACGGTTCCCTTTTTAGAGGAGATTGCACCTGTTTCCAGTGGAGAAACGTCGGATACTCAGGTTGCAACGAGCCAAATATAGGATTTCCCCGATTTTCTTACTTTCTTGTCTTTCTTTCCAACCACTTTTGGTATCTGCAACAAAAGCGAAGAATGCACTTGTAATTACAAGAACATAGGCAACTCATTATTATTATCCTCGCCTATTCTCTGCCCATTTAAGCTCATGTATTCGTCTTCAGATGCCGATATATAGCATATGAAGGGCCTCTATTATCTCAACTATTCCATCAAACATCGATTCGGTCGACATTGGCTGGCTGCTCCCCTTTTCTTTCTCTTTATTGTGGTCCTCTTTGGAGGTTTGCCAGCGAAGAGCGAGGAAAATTCTCTTACATATGTTCCAGTAGGTTCCCAAGATAATAAGTCACTCCATTTGATAGTTCCTAATAAATTTCGCAGTAGCGCGGTTGTTATGAGCGGAAAAATTGACGAAGAGTTCAAATTTCTTACGGACATTCTTGAGATAGATGAGAATTTCAAGACGCAGATAAGACTCATGGAAGCCTCTACTTTCTATGAACGTATGCAGGTCCCTACATGGACGAATGCAATTTACCTCAAGTCTCGAATTATTATTCCAATAGCTTCGGCAAGTGCTGTTAGTTCTCAAGAACTTCAGAGGGCGATACGGCACGAACTCGTGCACGCGATTATCGATCATCAAACTTCCGGAACTTGTCCTGGTTGGTTAGATGAAGGATTGGCTCAACTACTTGAGGGTCCTGAGCACCCTGTCCTTAAAAGAGCGCTAAGAAAGTGGATTATAGAAGAAGGTGTTATTCCTTTTGAGTTGCTTCAGAATGGGTTTACAAAACTACCGCGAGCGATGGTTCCAGCAGCGTATGCACAAAGTCTTTATGCAACGAAGTTCCTCCTATCGCATGAGTCTCCAGAGGTACTTAGAGCATTTTTTGATGATTTAAGGGATAATGTGCCCTTTAGTCTGGCGTTTGAGGAAAGATTTGATGTTTCCTTCGAGCATTTTGAATTGCTTCTCAGTCGACAATTGGAACAACTTGCACTTGAGAGAAGTGAGGAGGGAGCCAATGCAATATGGCGCTTAACATATCAGGATCTCAAAGGAGGCAACGTCTCTATCCAGCCGAAAAAAGCAAGTATCTCGGCTCAAGCAGTCAGTTGGAAGAATAATTAGTTATCACGGAGGTCTTTTTCCACTGATTGCAGGAATCCATCGATTGATTTCTCTAGGAGAGCAAGCAGTCTTAATGCTTCTTCAAAATCTTCAAGTATAGCAATTTTCTCTATTTGTCTCGCGTATTCATGAGCCCTTATTGCACTAAGATTTCCCAGGGCACTTTTGAGCGCATGTGCTGATTCAACTAAACGTTCAGAGCTTTTAGCATGAACAGCCTCAGTAACGTTTCTTATCGCCTCGGGCATGCCAGCAAGAAATACATCGACCAACTCTCTTAAAAACGAGACATCTCCACCTACTCGTTCAAGAGCTTCTGCCGAGTTGAAAAATGGCAGTTCGGTGCCATGATCGCTCATGATTGATCTCTTAATAGTTCTCGGGCAATAACGACTCTCTGTATTTGGCTGGTACCCTCATATATCTGAAGGAGTTTTGCATCACGCATAAGCTTTTCCACTGGATAATCCTTTGTATAGCCATAGCCCCCAAAAATCTGGACTGCATTAGTAGTCGCCTCCATGCACATATCAGCGGCGAATCGCTTAGCCATACTGGATTGTAGAGGAGAACGCTCTCCAGCATCGACAAGTTCGGCTGAACGCCAGGTTAAGAGCCTTGCAGCGTCTATATTTGTAGCCATATCTGCAAGCATGAATTGAATGCCCTGAAAGTTGGCAATTGGCTGACTGAATTGAGAGCGCTCTTTCGCATAGCTTCGAGCGTGCTCGAATGCAGCTCTGGCTACTCCAACAGCTAAAATAGCAGTCATCGGACGACTGACATCGAGAGTATGCATCGCTATGGCAAAGCCCTTTCCTTCTTCTCCAATTAAGTTGTTTTTAGGGACTCTCGCATTTTCAAACGTTACACTTACGGTATTCGAGCACCGTTGCCCCATTTTATTTTCATGGGCACCACACGAGACCCCCGGTGTATCCGCAGGTACGACGATACAAGATATCCCTTTATGACGTTTTTCTTTGTCATGTGTAGCAAACACCGTGTATTGAGAAGCTTCTCCACCATTCGTAATCCACTGCTTTTGACCGTTCAGAACATAAGAATCTCCATCACTCGTGATAGCTGTGCTCAATCCAGAAGCATCGGATCCAGCTCCGGGTTCACTAAGACAGAATGAAGCGAACTTTTGCTCGGAAATGAGCTTACCGATGAACAGGTCTTTTTGTTCAGGTGTCCCATATAAGCTGATGGGAGTCAGGGCAAGGTCATTCGCTACGAGGGATGTTGCAACTCCAGCGCATCCAGCAGAGATCTCCTCCAGTATCAAGCAGGTATTGAAGAGATTCAGACCCGTTCCCCCAAGAGACTCGTCAAGCGTGAGGTTCATTAGCCCTAGAGACTGCGCCTTTTTCAAGATGTCTCGCGGAAACTGTGCAGACTCGTCCAGAGCTGCGGCGTGTGGTGTGATCTCACCCGTGGTAAACTTCTTTGCTTCATCACGGAGGGCTTGTTGTTCTTCATTCAGTCTGTCCATTGCAATTTCCTATGGTTTTTTAACAGGGCGACTCTTTACTCTTTATAGGATGACATCCCGAGGGCGGATTACTCATATTATCCGGTAAAAATGACTTTGGCGTAACAGATTTTGATCTCTCATTATTTTAGAAAGCCGAGAGAGGGCAAACTCCTAGGCGGGGGCATCTTCATAGGCACTATCACATGGGGATTTCTCGGATGCGGTTCAAACTGAGGCCACTCCCCGATAGAATCTCTCGGTTATGGAGCACCAAGACCACAAGTCATCCCGGTAACTCACTCAGATGAAAACTCAGGACACGCTCGAAAAGAGCGGGTAGAGAAGTTACGAAACTGCTCGAGATACAGCTATTACCTAACTGGCGTTTGTTGCAGAGTGGCGTACCACGTCCTTTTCAAGAGACTGTGCGAGTCCAGCCTTCACCGCCCCTCCGAGTGACTTTGAGAGCTCCTCGGTAGCGTTATTCAATGCTGTTTCAATTTCCGTTGAGTTTGCTCGGAACTGGGGAGCTAGAATCTCGATTGCACCGACGACCGTGTTCCCAGTTCCTTTCACGATCTGAGAGAATGCGCAGACCTCGGCTTCGATGCCTCCTTTATCAACTGTTTTACCCGTTTTGCGGAGTTCCGAGAGTTGAGTCCTGATAGCAGCATCTTGAGAAGTGTTTGTCGCCAGAAGCTCATCCAACACGGTGTCGGTAAGCTGAGCAGTCAACAAACGTCCAACCGCGCTTGCTTTAGCACTTGTTGAAGTCGCGATACGACCGCCGACGCGCACTGGCTTTTTGGGCTCAAACGATATGGGATATTGTACCTGACCGTTTTGTAACACTGCTAGACTAGCCGTTTCGCCCGTGATTTCGGACAACTTCTTTAAAATTGGAGTAGCTCTTTGAACGACATTACTCTGAATGAGATATGCTTGACCAAGCTCGAGGACTTTAACCCCTAATCGGTAATCTTCGGTTGCTGGATTCTGGTCAACGTAACCACGTAACTCCAGAGTTGCCAGTAAGCGGAAAACATTGTTTTTGTGAAGCTTGAGACGCTTAGAGAGTTCGGTTACTCCAATTTCACCACGAGCATTGGCGAGTTCCTCAAGAACATCAATTGCATGTGAAACCGATTGGATCATGTAATTAGCTTTTTCTCTCTTCATATTTGCTCCCAACTCAGAGATATTGTGAGGCGCCAAAGAACCACCCCTATCGCTGCCCTTTCATACTAACACGTTATCTGTTTCACCTGGTTTAACTCATTCCCTTTCTCGCAATGGAGTTGCGGCAATGAGAACCCTTTTTACTTGCAGTAAAACCCCGACTTAAACCGTTTCAAACTGCCTCTCACCACGCAAGAGAAAAAAAACCTTCCCGCTAAGTTTTTTCTGACGTTTCCTTCTCCATGACCACGGGAAAAAGGAATAATCTAGTGGTTACAGGAGGTTGCGCCTCTGGCGTCCTTGGACTGCTAGTGCGCTAATTTTCTTCCAAATTCTCCTTCACCCACGAAGGTAACCTGGGTTGTTGCTCTTACAGGGGTGCCCCCCCCCTTCCATTCGACAACCTGAGTACCCCCATCCATACATACCTCAATTTTTTCGCCTAGTCCTTTGAAGCTTCGTGCAGCACTTGCGATTGCTACTGACCCCGTGCCACTTGAGGAAGATAGGCCTACTCCACGTTCGTAAATCCTTGCATGGATACGGCTTCCAGTATCGATAGTGCAGGCAGAAACATTTACCCCTTCTGGGAAGAGAGTAACATCTTTCTGTAAGTGTTGCGCGACTGCGGTCAAAGATTCAGGGGATAGGAGTTCAGGAACAAAGAGAACGCAGTGTGGATTGCCGACATCAACAACGACATATTCATACTGTTCATCAAGAATTTTGAGACGGCCGCTCGAGGATTCTCCCGTAAAAGGAATGCTATCAGGATCAAAAGATGGTGGTTGAACGAGCATTGATACCGTTTGGTCCTCAAAGCTCTCTATTTGGATACTTAATCGGGTATTATCCATCAGCATGTCGTATGGCGCGCTACGCAGTGGAAGGTCCCCGAGTTTAACCGCCATCCAAACGAGGCATCGAGCTCCGTTTCCACATAATCCGACGCGTGAGCCATCGGCATTGAAGCCCTCAACCAAAATATCAATACCTTTTGAGCAGCCATCTGTTGTGAACATAAGCAAATTATCTGCACGGGATGCTGACGGTCCAGTAAGAATCATACGCCTTACCTGCTCTGGGGTGGGGAGCGTTGCCTTAGAGGTCATCATGACGGCGCTATTGCCGCAGGCGTGGAGCTTCCAGAATTTTCCAGAGAGAACGCTATCCGATTCAGGTTCAAGTATGGAGCAGTCGCTCATGTTTACTCCCTTTGAAACATACCAGTGTATAGGTGTCTAGAAAGCATTCACGAACTCAATTATGGCAGCGTTCGAGACGGGAATGCTAGTGCATAGGGTCTGTCAAATATATCAGAGTCGAGCAGTGTGATTTCACTTTCGGTGCCAGAGAAACGCACGCGTACGTAGTGCTCTACCTTTCCCGGGATATCCCCCTTGGTCATCGGGACTATTGAATAGAGGTAAGATTCTCCTCTTACGACACTGCCATCAAAGAAATCATACTGTATGAGTTCTGGATTTATCTTCTCTTTTCTCAGGGGGGTCTTATTAGAGCGAGCCTTCGATCGTCTTGCTACGAAATCGGCAATGGCTTTGTCGTTGACGGTCCCGACCGATATAGAGTTTTTAATGGGATCTTTCCGAAATTGCGGTATGTCACGGAGGTCCGTTCTTCGAATATCGAAATATTGAAGGTCTTCAAGAGGTTTTCCCTGTAAATTCTTTTCCGGGGAACGCCATTGAAGAGTAACGCCATCGGCTTGTGAAGTGGTCGAGATATTAAGCACGGCAGCTGGTGCAAATCGTTCGGGGGGTTGTGGTGGACCGTAGTGCCCACACCCGAGTAAGGAAAAAGATATCACCGGAAGCATCATATAGAAAATTAGAGTTTTCAGATTCATACTACATTTCCCCCAGTTTGTGTCCGTGCTGCTCCCTCAACACTGCGCTCCCTCATCAACACTGCGCTCCCTCATCAACACTGCGCTCCCTCATCAACACTGCGCTTCCTCTAGGGAAACGTCTTGTGAGCATTTAAGCGATTTACTCGACGAATCCACGTAAGCGCTTACTCCGACTCGGATGCCGTAGCTTTCTCAGGGCTTTTGCCTCAATTTGTCGGATGCGCTCACGAGTCACATCAAAGTTTTGTCCTACCTCTTCAAGAGTATGATCACTTTTCTCGCCTATACCGAACCGCATACGAAGCACCTTTTCCTCTCGTGGTGTCAGCGTTGCAAGAACTCTTCGTGTTTGTTCGTGGAGATTCATATTCACAACAGCATTTGCCGGAGAGACAGCCCGCTTATCCTCTATGAAATCTCCAAGATGTGAGTCTTCCTCTTCTCCTATTGGTGTCTCAAGAGAAATCGGCTCCTTGGCGATCTTCAGGACCTTTCTCACTTTGTCGACCGGGATTTCCATTCGCTGCGCAATTTCTTCTGGAGTCGGTTCTCGCCCCAATTCTTGAACGAGAGAACGCGAGGTTCGTACGAGCTTATTGATTGTTTCAATCATGTGTACGGGAATTCGGATGATACGAGCCTGATCTGCGATGGCTCGCGTTATTGCTTGACGAATCCACCAAGTCGCATAGGTAGAGAACTTGTACCCTCGCTGATACTCAAATTTATCTACGGCCTTCATTAGGCCGATATTGCCCTCTTGGATGAGGTCAAGAAACTGGAGGCCTCTATTCGTATATTTCTTTGCTATGGAAACGACGAGTCTCAGGTTCGCCTCTACGAGTTCTTGTTTGGCGATATATGCTCGTTCGTCCGCGTCCTTCAACGTTCGAACTCGGAGCTTGAACTCGCTCGGCTCCATAAGCATTCGCTCGCTGAGCTTCATCCGCTTTTCATCGAGCACGTTCATCTTTTCGCCAAGCACCCGTGCCTCTTGTGCCTTGAGCTTAAACCTTCTGCATACCCGTTTAAAGGCGAGTTGATCTTCCGATGTGAGTTCCTTCACGCCATCAAAGAGCTCTTCACTGTCTCTTTCTACCGATGATGCGAGGGACTCAACTTCCCTGTCGAATCGAAGATACTCGGTGTGAAGCTCTTTGATCTGTTGCGCCATGGCAGCGTACTGCTTGGCACTTAAATTCAGATTTTGTATTCGGGTAGAATTTCTTTCAAGTTGCCGTTGGTACTTCTTTTCTGCATCTGCAAACGTCTTTCCTCCTTTTTTTCGAGCTTTCACGAGTGCTTCGTACAACACTTCCGTATCCTTAAGCGCTTTCTTAAAGGGAGGAGCTTTTTTTACGAACTCTTTACGTTGCCTTTCTTCCTCTTCATCGAGAGCACTTTTTTTCTCTTCTGCAGTTTGATCACCAGAGCCGTCTTCTGACTGGTCGGTCTCGTCATCAGCATCTTCTTCTGGTTCTTCAGTATCCTCTTCTACAAACAGATCTCTGAGCCGAACTTCTTCATCTTTCACCCGTTGAAAAAGCTCTACAGTATAAAAGAGTGCATACGGTTGACTGAGGGTTTCAGAAAGGGCTGAAAGTTGACCTTCTTCAATGCGCTTAGCAATCTCGACTTCACCTTCTCGCGTCAGCAGGCTTACATTCCCCATTTCGCGAAGGTACATCCGAACTGGATCGGCACCCTTTCCGAGGTTATACTCATCTCCTTCAGAGGCATAGCGAGCTGGAACGCCGTCTTCAGGTCTCCTCAGGAGCGGCTCATCCCCGCCTCGTTTCCGCTTCTTTCGACGTTCATATTCTTCATCTTCCTCGTCGTCGTCATCTTCCTCGTCGTCCTCATCCTCTTGTTCTTCTTCCTCATCGGACTCCTGATCATCCTGATCGAGGTCTTCTTCCTCCTCCTCTGCGTCTCTTTCCTCTTCTACATCACTGTCGTCTAGCTCTAAATCTTCATCTGCGAACTCTCCCTCATCGTCAAAGAATTCTCCTTCATCGAGATCCTCGGCTTCATCCAGTGCTAAGTTGTCCTCTGTTTTCTGATTGCGAGACGCAGTCGTCTTTTTTGCTGACCGCGTTGATCCTGTCTTCGAGCTATTTCTTGTCTTCTTATCTTTCGAGCTCGCTGTTTTATTACTCTTCTTGAGAGAAGATGTCTTTTTCACTGCAGTTTGTTTCTTTGCTGTAGTTTTTTTCTTTGCTGTAGTTTTTTTCTTTGCCGCGGTTTTTTTTGATGTCGCATTGGCGCGAGTGCTCTTTGTCTTTACGGAGGTCGCTGGCTTTTTTGTGGTAGTTTTCTTTTTGGAAGTTGCTTTTTTTGTGCTAGTTGTTTTTTTTACCGAAGCACGCTTCTTCGAGACTTTTTTCTTCAAAGGCCTTTTTCTGGTTGCCACTCGTGCTACTCCTTTAAAAGTTTGTCGTAAATGAACTTAAAACCTGCCGACAACCTTCCGTGGAATGATAGGGACTCGCATCCTTCATTCCCGAAATCGAACACAACCCCTTCGTTGCGAGCTGGATAATCGCCAGCTGACTCATCGCCAGCCAATTCTTTTGCTAGCTCATATTTGCTTGTATAGAACTCCACTGGACGGTTCCCTAATTTACAAACTGGAGGGTCTATGAGAGTCACGACATGTGCAGCTGGAGCTCTCTATTTAATCCCTGTGTCTCGAACCGTGCCTGCATAAGGTGCCAAAAATGGGAGAACGGAACAAGGTAGCGGCAAGAAAAAATCAGGAATTTTGGTGATTTGTCATGATTTTTCGGCGAAACTGCTTTTTGAGCTTCTCGTCTCCCATTGAACCTACTCAAGAGAAGCCTCCTTAGCCTTTGAGGGGCGCTTAAATGCCTTTTGCGGCAGCCTCTTCCCTGAGATTCCTCAGCTTTCTTTGGAGATCCAGCCGCGCCTGAAGTAGGTATTCCCTCTGGGACTCCCCTTCTGGCTCTCTGAGAGATGCATCAAGGAGATCAATTGAGGAGAGGACTTTCTCCTCACGGAGTCGCAGGATGGACTCAGATAACATCTTAGAGCAGTCGACTTCTGGCTCCTCTGCTATTTGATAGCTTTCCTTCCAAAATTCTATCCATTGAGGACCAAAGCCGAGCAGAAACTCTTTAAGGTGTAATTTTTGTTCCTTTTCAGTGCCTTGCCGATGTTCAAGTACGGTTCGGAATGACTCACAGAATAGAATGAGTCCTTGTGGGAGGTTGCCGTATATATCGGGAAGCTGATCGAGATGTTGCAGTGCTTCTTCTTTGAGCACCATGACAGAGCGTAAGAGTAGCTTATGAGAATGTGAGAGAGTTTGAGGTTGTATTTCAGTGCCAGATGAATCACTTATTCTGTTACTAGGAGAGGCAGGAGTTTCCACCAAGCGCGAATCTCCTTGTCCCTCTAGTGATGATAGGTGGTATTCAGACCCCTTGACCTTCATGCTGTTCAGTAACTCTTTTATGAGAGCTGTCTCCGTATTCAGAAGGTAGGCCGTTTTTTTCAGATATTCATCGAGTTCAATAGGATTCCGTGTTGATGACAGAACCTCGCCTACCTTTTGAGCGACTTGGGCTTTTTGTCTGGGACTGAGAGATGACCTCTCTTTCGCACCTACAGAGCGACATTGAAAGTCGATGAAACATTCGAAGAGAGGCACTTTAGGGGCTGCAGAGAGGCTCTCGGATAAGTGTTCCTTATGCAGACGAGCAAATGAATCAGGGTCCTCACCCTCTGGGAGGAAAATAGCATCAGCTTCTACTCCGCTATTAAGAAAGCTCGGAAAGGCTTTCGATGCAGCGTCTCGGCCAGCGCTATCACCGTCGAAGATCACGGATACTTTATTTACGCTGCGTTTTAAAACGTCAACATGTCCATCGGTTAAGGCGGTTCCACAAGTTGCAACCACTTCCTGCACCCCGTGCTGAAACATGGAGATTACGTCGAAATACCCCTCTACAATAAAGATCTCTCGTTTATAACGAGCTGCGGCCATGGCGTGAGGCAGCCCATACAAGACTCGACTCTTACGATAGATTGGTGTTTCTGGGGAGTTGAGATACTTAGGAGTGCCATCGCCATCGAATTGCGGAAGTATTCGACCACCAAACCCGATAAGAGACCGATCGAGCCCCTCAATTGGAAAGACGAGCCGTCCCCTCAAGGCATCATAAAGCTCGCCTCTGGAGTTTCTTTTCACAAGACCTGATTGAAGCATGAGTTCTTCGGGAGCTCCTTTACTTCTTAAGAAATTGGTTAAGAGACTCCACTCCTTTGGGGCATACGCGAGCTGAAAGAGAGCTCTTTGTTCACCTCCAACTCCTCTTTCATCAAGATAAGCTTTGAGGGGTTGTTGTTCGTTTTGGGTAAGGAAAAAATGAAGGGCCAGCTTATTTATTTTTTTTAACTTATCACGAGTTCTATTGCTATTGTTTCCTTTCTTGGCTTCTGTTCTCGTTATTGTGATGCCATATTTCTGAGCTATGAGCTCCACTGCCTCTGGGAATGTCACTCCAAGGACTTTCATTACGAAGCCGAAGACGTTTCCAGATGCCCCGCAGCCAAAGCAGTGATAAAACTTTCCTCCATCTCGAACGTGAAATGAGCCAGTTTTCTCTTGGTGAAATGGGCAGATGGCAAAGAGACGTGCGCCCTGTTGTTTTACTCCTTGGAGCTCTTGCGAGAAGTCGATAATCGAGGCCCTGTCGAGCACTTCATCAATGGTTTCTTGACTAATCATGTCATTGTATCTGCTCAACCGCTATAGCGACACCCTGGCCACCCCCAACGCATAGCGCTGCAATACCGAGAGGCGCCTTTACATCTTCCATGGCGGATAAAAGTGTAACCAGAATTCGTGCGCCACTTGCTCCAATCGGATGTCCCAAGGCAATTGCCCCACCCCGAATATTAACGAGAGATTCATCAACTTCTAGCGCTCTTGAGACTGCGATTGCTTGGGCTGCAAAAGCCTCATTTAACTCGAATAACCCAATATCGGATAGTTTCAGAGAGCACTTTTTCAAAAGACTCTCTACAGCATTCACAGGTCCTAATCCCATAATTCTCGGCTCTATTCCACTTGAAGAAATACCTCGAATTCGGAACCGAGGTGCTAGCCCAAGTGATTCCCCCACTGTTCTGTTACCGAGCACAACAAATGCAGCGCCATCATTTATTCCTGAGGCAGACCCCGCGGTGACACTTCCATTTTTTGTAAATGCTGGTTTCAGTGCTGTTAAGCTCTCTCTTGTTATGTCGGATCTTGGATGTTCATCTTCTTGAAATGTCATCTGAGACTTACCTCTATGAAAGATTTCAATAGGGGCAATCTCTTTTGCAAATTGTCCATCGGCAATTGCTGCCGCCGTCTTTTTTTGACTCGAGAAGGCGTAGTCGTCTTGCATTTCACGAGAAATGCTCATTTCCTCAGCAAGATTCTCTGCTGTGATGCCCATATGACATCCTTCAAAGTGGTCAGTCAGTCCGTCGTTCAACAGGAGGTCAACAATATTGGGGGCTCCAAGCTTAGTTCCCCAGCGAGAGCCATGGACAGCATGGGCTGCGAGGCTCATGTTCTCCACACCCCCACACAAAATGGCTGCGTGTTCACCGAGCGTAATACCCTGATAGCCAAGGCAAACAGATTTTAGGCCTGAACCGCATACCTTGTTTACTGTGTACGCTGGAACGGTAACAGGAAGTCCAGATTTAATTCCAACCTGTCTTCCAATGTTCATTCCATGGCCTGCTCCAAGAACATTTCCAACAATAACTTCTCCAACCAAGTCTTTTACTGTGTCGATATCACCACACCGGTCTAGCGCGGCAGATGCAATGTGGGCACCGAGTTCCCCAGGAGGCATAGTGCTCAGAGATCCGCCAAATTTTCCTATAGCAGAACGGGCAGAAGAATATATGTAAACATCTTGCGACATAGATTTTCTCACATTTTCGACTCGATATGGGATGTGCTTCTATGCCAAGCGTTCGCGTCAATCTAGCTACGTTCTTCGCTGGCTTGCATATCCTCTGAAATATCGACTCTTATAGCCATTACTTCGAATTCTTTTTCTCCCCCGGGTAGCCGTACCTTGGCGATATCTCCTTCGCCCTTTCCAATTAATGCACGGCCGATCGGAGATGCGATGGAAATATGACCCTTGGTGACATCCGATTCATCTTCTCCCACTAACGTGTAGGTTTTCTCTTCACCGGAGTTTACCTCTTCAAGGTCTACTGTAACCCCAAAAACTACTTTATCAGGTTCGTCTAATCGAGTGGGATCGATCACTTCAGCATTAGCGAGTTTTACCTCTAAGTCTCGAATTTTTGCCTCAGTGATTCCTGAACGCTCTTTTGCCGCATCATAATCGCCATTCTCGGATAGATCTCCATGCCCACGAGCGATTTCAATTGCTTCAGCAAGTTGGGGACGCATTGCCTTGAGTTTCTGTAGTTCGGTTCGCAGCTTGGCGTAGCCGTTCGGTGTCATTGGTCGTTTCATAGTACCTCTAGGGTATATCGGTCTGGAGAAAGATTAAAGCTTTATCATGACTGCTAACGTGAGAAAGTCTTGAAAAGTGACAGACGAAGCGAAGGAATCCCCTTACGAGCCTACGCAAAGACCCACCTGTGGGGCATCTGAGTCCTGCTGCTCCCGAGTTTCCTCCTGGTGAAGCTCCTGAAGCGATGAGACTGACGGGACAAATTCTGGTGAACCTGTATGCTGTGAAGCCATTTGCATCGTAGCAATTGATTCCACCGCTGCAAGCCCTGCGGCTGTTGTCGTGTAGAGCGGAACTCCTATTTCATTACTCATCAATCGAATTGATCGAGAATCAAGGAATGGCCCATGTCCTTCAGGAGTATTGATCACTAAGTCGATATCCTCGTTACCAATCATTTCAACGATATGAGGTGAACCCTCCCGGACTTTGTTTACGCGCTCAGCGAAAATATCATGTTTTTCTAGAAAGTGCGCAGTGCCTTGAGTGGCGACTAGACGAAAGCCACACGCTTTTAGTTTTTGTGCAATGGGAATGAGGGCGTTCTTATCACTTTCTCTAACACTGAGAAAGGCAGTTCCCTCCATCGGAAGATTAATACCAGCTGCACTTTGAGACTTCAAGAATGCCTCAGGGAACGTCTCTCCAATTCCCATTACTTCTCCTGTCGACTTCATTTCTGGCCCCAAGATGGTATCTACGCCTGGAAACTTCTTAAATGGAAAAACCGAAGCTTTAACTGACCAAAACTTTTTTGACTGTTTCCCTGCCTCGTAGAGCTCTAAGGCCTCTGGAAGCGACATTCCTGCCATAACTACTGCCGCAATTTTTGCCCATGGAATACCAGATGCCTTACTTACGAAGGGAACTGTCCGCGAGGCTCTTGGATTAACCTCAAGCACATATATTTCCTTTTCGGGAGAGACGGCGAACTGAATGTTCATGAGTCCTTGAACTCCGAGGGCTAAAGCAAGACTTTTGGCTTGCTCCTTCATGGTCTCAACAAGTTCTCTGCTTAGACTTTGTGGAGGGAGACAACAAGAGCTATCACCTGAGTGTATCCCAGCGCGCTCAATATGCTCCATCACGCCAGAGACTCTAACTTCTTTTCCGTCACATACCGCATCAAGGTCTACTTCTATCGCATCGTGAAGAAATCGGTCCAGCAATACTGGACGCTCTTCCGAGACAAAAACACTTTCGTGCATATATTCGTGAAGTTCTTCCTCTTGAAAAACAATTCTCATTGCCCGACCGCCGAGCACAAAGGATGGACGAATTACGAGTGGATAGCCAATTCTCTCAGCGTTTTCAACAGCCTCTGAAACAGAGGTAGCGAAGGCAAATTCAGTTTGAACAAGATTGAGCTTTTCAAGTATCCCAGCGAATTGCTCCCGATCTTCCGCGAGGTCAATTGAGGCAGGACTTGTCCCGAGGATTGGGATCCCAGCCATTTCTAATGCAGAGGCAAGTTTCAGGGGAGTTTGTCCACCAAATTGAACGATAACACCTTTTGGCTTCTCGAATTCACATATATTCAATACCGATTCTAGTGTCAGTGGTTCAAAATACAGACGAGTGCTCGTATCATAGTCAGTGCTTACTGTTTCCGGGTTACAGTTTATCATGACGGCATCGTAGCCTTGCTCGCGTAATGCAAGAACAGCATGTACACAACAATAGTCAAATTCTATTCCCTGCCCAATGCGATTCGGCCCAGACCCAAGGATGATGATACTTCCCTTTGACGAACGAGTTGCTTGGACACTTTTATTATTTTTTAGGACGGGGTGCTCAGGCTCGTAACTTCCATACATGTAAGGAGTATATGCCTCAAACTCTCCAGCGCAGGTATCAACCAGTGAGTATGTCGGAATAATGCCAAGTTCCTTCCTTCGTGTTCGAACGAGAGATTCATTCACCTCGATAATATCGGCAATTCGTTTGTCGCTCGTGCCTTCACACTTTAAATGGAGCATGTCATTATACGAGAGCAATGCTAGCGTCTGAGCACCACTCTCTTGGTTGGAACGAAATTGTGAAAGTTCCTTTTCCATTTGGACTATTGACTCAATTTGAGCGAGAAACCATCGATCAATTTTAGAAGATTGAAACAATTCCTCTCGCGATGCTCCTTTTCGATAGGCTTCTGCTACTGCCCACAGTCGCTCTGGACCGGGTGTCGCTACGAGTTCGATGAGTTCCGTTTTGCTCGATGAATGGAACCTCTTCGTTAAGTCAAACCAAGATGCCCCAGTCTCAAGTGAAC